>NZ_CAXAVR010000097.1:0-9815 GCF_963972535.1 uncultured Salegentibacter sp. | reverse complement strand
GTAAAAGAAAAAGGTCGCAAAGAATGGAATAAGGAACTTTCCAGAATTAAAGTGGAAGGTGGAACTCCAGATGAGGTAGCAACATTCTATTCAGCCCTATACCGTTCCTTGCTTTTTCCACGAAAATTTTATGAATATAATGCTGAAGGCGAAGTAGTGCATTATAGCCCGTATAACGGGGAAGTTTTACCCGGTTATATGTTTACCGATACCGGTTTTTGGGATACCTTTCGCTCTTTATTTCCATTCTTAAATTTAATGTACCCTGAACTAAATGCTAATATCCAAAAAGGTCTTGCAAATGCTTACAAAGAAAGCGGTTGGTTGCCAGAATGGGCGAGCCCGGGTCTTAGGAATATCATGGTAGGAAATAACTCGGCCTCCGTGGTTGCAGATGCTTATTTAAAAACCGATGGGAAGTTTGATTATGATATTGATTTATTATACGAAGCACTTCTAAATGGAGCAAATAATGAAGGGCCAATGACTGCCGTAGGTCGTGCCGGCGCTGAATATTATAAAGATCTGGGGTATGTTCCTTATGATGTTGGTATTAATGAAAATGCCGCCAGAACTTTAGAATATGCGTATGACGATTTTGCTATATATCAGCTGGCAAAAAAACTGAATCGCCCTAAAGAAGAAATTGAACTTTATAAAAAACGAAGTCTTAATTACAAAAAACTTTATGATCCGGAAACCAAGCTAATGCGTGGTAAGAAAGAGAACGGTGAGTTTGTAGAAGATTTTAATCCTTTTAAATGGGGAGATGCATTTACTGAAGGTAACAGCTGGCATTACTCCTGGTCAGTATTTCACGATCCACAGGGATTGATCGATCTAATGGGAGGTAAAAAAGAGTTTGTAGATCAATTAGATAAAGTATTTGAAATGCCACCGGTTTTTGATGAAAGTTATTACGGTGGGGTTATCCATGAAATCCGGGAAATGCAAGTTGCCGATATGGGGCAATATGCACACGGAAATCAGCCAATTCAGCATATGATTTACCTATATAATTATGCCGGGGAACCGTGGAAAGCTCAATATTGGGTTCGAGAAACTATGGATAGAATGTACCAACCTACACCAGATGGTTATTGCGGCGATGAAGATAATGGACAAACTTCAGCATGGTATGTTTTTTCTGCAATGGGCTTCTATCCTGTCGCCCCGGCTACAGATGAATACGTAATGGGTGCTCCGCTTTTCAAAAAAGTAACTGTAAAACTTGAAAATGGAAATGAGCTTATTATTAATGCTCCTCAAAATAGTGATTCCAACAAGTATATTCAGAAAATGGAATTAAACGGCAAAAATTACACAAAGAATTATTTAAGTCATAAGGAACTTATGAAAGGCGCGGTAATCGATATAGAAATGGGTGATACCCCTAATAAGAATCGAGGGACTAAAAAATCAGATTTCCCGTATTCTTTGACTAATGAATTATAATATGTGAGATGAAGCTTTCAATCTACATAAATTAAAAAAGAATGAAATTCAACAATAATTTTATTACTTCAACAGGAGCATTTTTAATGTTCCTGTTGTTTTTTTCCTGCGGGAAAGAAGAAAAAACCACTCAAGCGAATAATTTATCTTCTAAGGATGATATAAAAGATCTCGCTCAATTTGTAGATCCAATGATTGGTACCGCCAAAATGGGGCATACTTATCCCGGCGCTACGGTACCTTTTGGAAGCGTGCAATTAAGTCCAGATACCGATACCATTCCTTACGCGGTAGATGGTAAATACAACCCCGATGTTTATAAATATTGCGCGGGTTACCAGTATGACGATTCTACGATTGTTGGTTTCAGTCATACCCATTTTAGCGGTACCGGCCATTCCGATTTGGGTGATTTCTTAATAATGCCCACCACGGGAGAATTAAAATTGAATCCTGGAACAGAAACCAATCCCGATAGCGGTTATCGTTCTCGTTTTTCCCACGAAAAAGAAACAGCCGAAGCTGGATATTATAAAGTTTTATTAGAAGATTATAATATTGAAGCTGAAATGACTGCTTCAACTCGTGTAGGAATGCACCGGTATACTTTTGCAGATAAAGAAGAAGCCCACGTTATCCTGGATTTAATGTCTGGTATTTATAATTACGACGATAAAAATGTATGGACCTTTGTAAGGGTAGAAAACGATACTTTAATAACAGGATTTAGACAAACCAATGGCTGGGCTAGAACACGTAAAGTGTTCTTTGCAATGAGCTTTGATAAGCCAATAAAAAATTACGGGCGGGCACGCTACGATAAACAACCTTACAATGGTTTCTGGAGGAAGTTTGACCAGGATGAGAATTTCCCGGAAATAGCAGGAGAAAAAATCAGAATGTATTTTGATTTTGATATGGAAGCCGAAGAAAAACTTCAAATTAAACTGGCAATTTCCCCGGTAAGTTCAGAAGGAGCGCTTAATAATATGAAGGCTGAAATTCCACATTGGGATTTTGATAAAGTTAAAAATGATGCTCGCGAGCAGTGGAATAAAGAATTAAATAAAGTAGTGGTAGATGCTGAAAATGAAGCTGAAATGACCAACTTTTACACCGCCATGTACCATTCATTTTTAGGCCCAACCGAATATATGGATGTGGATGGAAGATACCGCGGGATAGATATGAATATTCACCAGGCAGAAGATTTTGTCAATTATACCAGTTTTTCACTTTGGGATACGTATCGGGCTTTACATCCGCTGTTTAATATTTTACAACCCGAGCGTAATAGCGATATGGTAGAAGCAATGCTGGCACATTATGACCAAAGTGTTCATAAAATGCTGCCGGTTTGGTCACATTATGCCAATGAGAACTGGTGTATGATTGGTTATCACAGCGCCTCGGTAATCTCTGATGCGATAGTTAAAGGAAATACTGGGTTTAATGAAGAATGCGCTTTAGAGGCGATGGTACAAACTGCTAAAACCGGGTATTACGATGGCCTGGAATACTATATGGAAAAAGGATATGTTCCTGAAGATAAAAATGGTGCTTCGGTATCTAAAACCCTGGAATATGCTTATGATGATTGGGCCATTGCTCAAGCCGCTAAAAAATTAGGAAACCAGGAAGTTTTTGAAGAATTCAGCAAAAGATCTGAAAATTATAAAAATGTTTATGATTCAGCATCTGGCTTTATGCGCCCAAAATTGGATAATGGTGAATTTAAAAAGGAATTTGATGCTTTAGATACACACGGGCAGGGATTTATTGAAGGAAATGCCTGGAATTATAGTCTCTATGTGCCACATCAGCCCGCCGAAATGATTGAGATGATGGGCGGAAAACAACAATTCTCCCAACATTTAGATTCTTTGTTTTCAATGGAATTACCTGATAAATATTTTGAAAATACGGAAGATATTTCGCGCGAAGGAATTATAGGAAATTATGTACATGGAAACGAGCCATCGCACCATGTTGCTTATTTATACAATTGGACCGATACTCCCTGGAAATCTCAGGATAAAATAAGAATAATTCTCAAAGACCAATACCAAACCGGTGCAGATGGTTTAGGTGGAAATGATGATTTTGGCCAAATGAGCGCCTGGTATATTTTCAGTAGTTTTGGTTTTTATCCAGTGGCCCCCGGTTCTACAGAATACGCGTTAGGGAGTCCGGCAATTAATAAAGCAACAATAAATCTGGATAATGGGAATACTTTTACCGTTATTGCCAATAACCAGTCTGCAGAAAATGTATTTGTTTCAAAGGTAGAACTTAATGGAGAAGTCCTAAAAGAGCCTTTTATAGACCATACAGATATTATGGACGGAGGAGAATTAAAATTTTATATGAGTAGCGAGCCAAATAAAGAAATTTACAGAGAAAATAAGTAAAAGATGAATCAGAAAAAATCTTATCGTACAGCTTTTATATTTGTTACTATCCTCTTTTTTTTATGGGGTTTTATTACCGTGCTGGTAGATTCACTTATACCAAGATTAAGAGAAGTTTTTACCCTTTCTTATTTCCAGGCAGGGATGGTACAATTTGCATTCTTTGGTGCTTATTTTTTACTTTCTATACCTGCAGGATATATTTTATCTAAAATTGGATATAAAAAAGGGATTATTTTAGGTTTGGTAACTATGGCTGTTGGATGTCTACTTTTTTACCCTGCAGCTTCATATCGTATCTTCGGAATTTTTATGTTTGGGTATTTTACCCTCGCAGCCGGGATTACCATATTGCAGGTAGCAGCAAATCCTTATGTTACTATTTTAGGTCCTGAAAAAACAGCTTCGAGCCGACTTAATCTATCACAGGCTTTTAATTCCCTGGGTACGGCAATTGCACCGGCTTTGGGAGCTTTATTCATTCTTCAGGATAAAGTGAAAACTACTGCCGAGATTGAAGCCCTGGATCCTACTGCGCAAACCAGCTATTATATATCTGAAGCCTCTGCCGTGCAAACACCTTTCCTTGGTATTGCCGCTTTTATAATAATAATTGCCATTGTTTTCTTTTTTGTAAATCTACCCAAAGTTGGAGATAAAGAAGCTTCTAATGATTACCGGGGAGTTTTAAAGAATCGAAACTTAATCCTGGGAGCTATTGGCCTTTTCTGTTATGTAGGGGCAGAAGTTGCATTAGGAAGTTATATGGTAAATTATTTTTTAAGTCTTGATTTGGCTGAAACTGTAAGAGAAACGTCTTTTATGCGCACCATAGCAAGCTGGATTTTAAGTACTGGTATTTCAGCGTCAAGTGATATGGCGGTAGTAGGTGTTTTTGTGACATTCTACTGGACAGGAGCTATGATAGGAAGGTTTATTGGCTCTTATTTAACCACTATTTTTAACCCAGCACGGGTTTTAAGTGTATTTGCAGTAGGAGCAATAAGTATGATACTTATATCTACCTTTTCGTTAGGTCTTGTAGCTATGTGGACAATTATAGCCGTGGGCTTATTTAATTCTATTATGTTCCCAACAATTTTTAGTCTTGCTTTAGACGGCCTGGGAGATGATAAAGCCCAGGGATCTGGAGTACTGTGTACAATGATAGTTGGGGGCGCGATTATACCACCGGCTTATGGATTTTTAACCGACTCCTATAGCTTTAAAATTGCCTTAATTTTAGTGATGATCTGTTATGCTTATATATTTTATTATGCCTGGACTAACAAAAGGAGAGCAGTTATAATGAATAATTAAACTTTTATTAAGCTACCGATTTCAGAAAAAGCGAAAACAGGTTTTCTGAAAAGTTTTATAAAATGCAAAGAGTTTTCGAAAATAGTGAGACACAACATTAAAAAGCTCCTCAATTGAGGAGCTTTTTTTATAGCTTAAATTCACCGGTAATTCAGAAAAACAAGAATAAAATGCTTGTCAGTAAATAGAAATTAAACTTAATCGTCTACCGCTCTAAATAATGAACATCAGGGAGTTCCTGTAGATTATGCGCTGCCTGTTCTGCGGTAATATCTCTTTGTGGGCCGGCAAACATTTCGTAACCTACCATAAATTTCTTAACCGTAGCCGATCTTAATAGTGGAGGATAAAAACTCATATGAAAATGCCATTCCGGATACTCTTTACCATCAGTTGGCGCCTGATGAATTCCTGAAGAATAGGGGAAAGAAGTTTCAAAAAGATTATCGTATTTTATAGTGAGCTTTTTAATAATTTCTGCAAAAGCTTTTTCTTCTTCAGCATTTAACTGCCCAATATGTTGATGTTGTTTTTTGGGAATAATCATCGCTTCGTAGGGCCAAACTGCCCAGTATGGAATAAGCGCAACAAAATGTTCGTTTTTGGCTAAAATACGCTCATTTAATTCCAGTTCTTGCTTTAAATAATCGCCCAATAAACTGCTCTTATTTTTATTCCAGTAATCTTTAAAATGTTTCGATTTCTTTAAAATTTCTGTAGGAATAGATCTTTGAGACCAAATTTGGCCGTGAGGATGCGGATTGCTACAACCCATCATGGCGCCTTTATTTTCAAAGATTTGAACATAATTTATATTCTCCTTGCTACCCAGGTCTTCAAATTCTTTCTTCCATAGGCCCACCACCTTTGTGATATCTTCCACCTCCATTAAAGGGAGAGTGAGGGAGTGATCTGGAGAAAAACATACCACTTTGCAAATTCCGGTTTCACTTTCGGCTTTTAAAAGTCCGTTTTCAAAATCATCAGTGGGGCCGCTGGGGAGAAGTGCGGGAAAGTCATTTTCAAAAGAATGAACACCTTTATAATCGGGATTGGTTTCTCCACCCATTCTTGAATTTCCAGGACATAAATAGCAGGATGCATCGTAACTTTCCCGTTTTTCCTGGTTATTTTTTTCGGTTTTCCCCTGCCAGGGGCGCTTGGTTCGGTGGGGTGAAACCAAAATCCATTCCCCGGTTAAAATATTATATCTTCTATGCGGGTGCTTGTTTAGTTCTGTGTTCATTTTTTGCTATTTAAACTTTAGTAATTTGGGTCCCTTCATCAGGCACCACCGTTATTGGCGTTGGAGTAATATTAAATTTCTGCTGGTAAGCTTTTGTTACTTCGGTGATATATTCATCAATTTTATCACTTTCAATTAAATTTATGGTACACCCGCCAAAACCACCGCCCATCATTCGGGAGCCGTAAATAAAACTTTTATCTTCTGAAAAATCAACCAGAAAATCCAGCTCGGGGCAGCTTACTTCATATTGATGTTGCAAACCGCGGTGGGAAGCATACATTAATTTCCCCAACTCTTTTAAGTTTCCGCTACTTAAAGCTTTTTCGGTTTGCTTAACACGTGCATTTTCTTCCAGTACGTAACGGCAGCGTTTTAAACTTACAGGACCAATTTTTTCTTTGAATTCTTCTAGCATCTCAAAACTTACGTGCCTTAAAGCTTTTACTTCCGAATATTTTTGCTGAATAATTTGTACTGCATTTTCACATTGCTGCCGGCGGGAATTGTATTCGCTATCGGCCAGGTTATGGGACACATTGGTATTTAAAAGTAGCAATTTACAATTCTGAATTTCTGCCGGAATAAATTCTGCTTCCAAAGATTCGCAATCCAGTTTTATAAAATGATTCTTTTTGCTCATTACTGAAGCAAACTGGTCCATAATTCCGCAGTTACTGCTCACAAAATTATTTTCTGCCCGTTGAGAAAGTTTTACAATTTCCATTTGCGGCAGGTTTAAACTGAATAATGAATTTAAACCGCCTGCAAAACCACATTCTAACGCTGCTGAAGAACTAATCCCTGCACCAATGGGTAATTCGCTCTTTAAAATACAGTCAAAACCTTTAAGAGTTTTCCCCAGTTTCTGAATTTCATCAATTACACCAAGCAAATAATTCTCCCAGGAATTTTTACTTTTTAAAATTTTATCCAGGTTAAATTCTACATAGGTTTCAAAGGTTTCACTATAAATTCGGCATAGATTATCATTATTATTTTTCCTGAATTTAAAATAGATTTTCTTGTCTATGGCCGATGGCATAACAAAGCCCTGGTTATAATCGGTATGTTCACCAATTAAATTAATTCTCCCTGGGGAGGCGACTTTTACTTCGGTTTTAAAATTCCTAAAATCTTCTGGAACAGGGTGATTATTCTCTACTGGTTTCAATTGCAATTGCTTTTTAGAATTCAAAGATAATAAATGTAAAATTTACGTTCATTTAAAATTGGATGAAATTTACAAGTCTTAAAAGCGATTTTTATTTATCCAAATTCATTTTCTATCTTTCATTAATTAATTTCCCGGGTTTTTTAGAGAAATTTTTATATTCAATATTCTGTTTATGAGGTTTTTAGGTTTGGTGTTGGTTATTGCCGGATTCTTGTTTTTTGGTTCCTGTACTAACGAACCAGAGCAGGATGAATTCCAGATTGGTTTTGTACAGGCAATGACTACCGATAATTGGCGGAAAGAAATGAACAGAGCGATGGAGGTAGAAGCTTCCATGCATCCCGGTTATAAACTTCAAATTAAAGACGCTCAAAATGATGTCTCAATACAAATTAAGCAAATAGAAGAGCTTATTTCTACTGAAGTAGATGTTTTAATCGTCTCCCCCATTCAATCGGTTCCCATTACCCCGGTTATAGAAAAAGCCATGAATGCCGGTATTCCAACCATAGTGATAGACCGTAAAATTGAAGGAAGCAACTATACCGCATATGTTGGAGCAAATAATGTTGAAATAGGTAAAAATGCAGCAAATTATATTGTTTCCAATTCAAAGCCTAATCAAAAGTTAGAGCTGATTGAAATAACCGGACTTCAAACTTCTTCCCCGGCTTTTGAACGTAGCCAGGGATTTAATGAGGTCATAGCCCATCAGGAAAACGTGGATATTGTGGCGTCCATTGCAGGGGATTGGGAAAAAACTTCAGTAGGTGATAATTTGAAATCTATTTTAGATTCAGTGGGAAGTATAGATTATATTTTTGCGCATAACGACCGTATGGCAATGGGTGCCTGGGAAGTGGCACGTAGCAAAAATCTTGAAGATAGCATCCAAATAATTGGAGTAGACGGGCTTTTTGGCCCTAGCGGAGGAATACAACTCGTAAAAGAAGATGTGCTCGCAGCTACCGTGCTTTACCCCACTGGTGGTGCTGAAGCCATTAAGCTTGCTGTTAAACTACTTGAGGGAGACCAGATTGACAAAAATAATATTCTGGGTACTGTAGTTATAGATAAGGTGAATGTGGAAATCATGCAGAATCAGTTCAATAAAATGAACCAGCAGCAAAATGATATCGAACAGCAGCAGAGCATAATCAAAGAACAGGTAGCTACTTATAACTCACAGTCCAACCTTTTAAAAATTATGGTTGGCCTAATTATTTTACTCTTATTGCTTGGATTTTGGGCAGCTTATCTGGTATTTAAATTAAGGAAGCGAAAACGCAGGCTGGAACTAAACAATGAGAAAATAATTACCCAACGCAATCAAATAGAAAAATTTGCGGAGCAGTTAAAGATTTCCAATGAAGTAAAGATCAATTTCTTTACGGCCCTATCTCACGAATTTAAAACTCCGCTAACATTAATTACCAGCGCGATAGAAAGTATATCACAAAATCCTTATAAACAGCTTAAAGATTTTGCTTATGAAACTAACCTTATAAGCAAAAATTCGGGTAGGTTGCTGAGGCTTATCAATGAACTTCTTGATTTTAGAAAACTGGAAAGCGGGAGCTTTAGGCTTAAGCCATTAAAAACTAATTTATACGAATTTATAAGTAATATATATGAAGATTTTGAAACCGAAGCGGTAAGAAAGTCTATTGACCTACATCTGGAGACTGACAATAAGGAGATCATGATTTATATGGATAGAGATATGATGGACAAGGTGTTTTTTAATATGCTTTCCAACGCTTTTAAATTCACTCCTAAAAATGGACAGATTAGTATTAAGATAGAAGAGACAGGCGAAAATAAAGTAGAGGTGCGTTTTAAAGATTCTGGGATAGGAATTCCAAAGGAAGATTTTCAAAAAATATTTGATCCATTTAGACAGGCCGGTAATAATACCAAACCCAGTTCTGGTCTCGGCCTTTATATTACCCGGCAGTTTGTTGAACTACATAAAGGCAATATTTCGGTTTCATCGCATCAGGGTGCAGAATTTAAAATTGAATTATTAAAGGGTAAAAGCCACCTTTCTGAATATGAATTTTCAGAAGATACTTCAGAAATTCGAAAAGAAGAGTCAGAAAAGGCATTAAAAAGTACTTTTATTCCGGAAGAGCTTTCGCAGTCTTTGAATGGAAATGCTGAAACTATTTTAATTATTGAAGATAATGAAGATCTATCTTATCTC
>NZ_CAXAVR010000096.1:0-10530 GCF_963972535.1 uncultured Salegentibacter sp. | reverse complement strand
AGAGTAGTTAATGGTTTTGACGCCATTACTACTGATAAGCCGGAGAAGAGTTTAATGGCTCCGTTAAAAAAATCAGGTGGGAGAAACAGTCAGGGAAAAATGACTATCCGCTACAAAGGTGGAGGTCATAAAAGACGTTACAGAATTGTAGACTTTAAACGTGACAAGCATGGTGTTCCTGCTACTGTTGCGAGTATAGAATACGATCCAAACAGAACTGCCTTTATCGCATTGTTGAATTACCAGGATGGTGAAAAACGATACGTTATTGCTCAAAATGGGTTACAGGTAGGTCAAAATATTGTATCAAGCACAGATTCGGCTGCTCCAGAAATTGGAAATGCAATGCCGTTATCTAGTATTCCGCTTGGTACTGTAGTTTCTTGTATAGAGTTAAGAGCCGGTCAGGGTGCTGTAATGGCAAGAAGTGCTGGAGCTTTTGCTCAATTATTGGCAAGAGAAGGAAAATATGCAACCGTAAAACTACCTTCAGGGGAAATTAGAAGAGTGTTGTCTACTTGTATGGCTACAATTGGAGCTGTATCAAATAGTGATCACCAACTTCAGGTTTCTGGTAAAGCTGGTAGAAAACGTTGGTTGGGTATTAGACCAAGAACAAGACCAGTAGCGATGAACCCTGTAGATCACCCAATGGGTGGTGGGGAAGGAAGAGCTTCCGGTGGTCACCCACGTTCTAGAAAAGGTTTACCTGCTAAAGGTTTCAAAACCCGTTCAAGAACAAAAGCGAGTAATAAATATATTGTAGAACGTAGAAAGAAATAATAAGATATGGCACGTTCATTAAAAAAAGGACCTTACGTTCACTATAAGTTAGATAAGAAGGTTGCTCAAAACGTTGAGTCTGGTAAGAAAGCCGTGATCAAAACCTGGTCTAGAGCTTCAATGATTACTCCAGATTTCGTTGGGCAAACTATCGCTGTTCATAACGGGAAACAATTTGTACCTGTATATGTAACAGAGAACATGGTAGGGCATAAATTAGGAGAATTTTCACCAACACGTTCTTTTAGAGGGCATTCTGGTGCAAAAAATAAAGGTAAAAGATAATTGAAGCTATGGGAGTTCGTAAAAGAGAAAGAGCAGAGCAAATAAAAGAAGCCAAAAAACAGGTAGCTTTTGCAAAGTTGAATAACTGCCCTACTTCGCCTAGAAAAATGCGCTTAGTTGCGGATTTAGTAAGAGGAGAGAAAGTAGAAAAAGCGCTTCAAATATTAAAATTCAGTTCAAAAGAAGCTTCTGGGCGTTTAGAGAAATTATTGCTTTCCGCAATAGCCAACTGGCAATCTAAAAACGAAGATGCAAGTATTGAAGATGCTGAATTGTTTGTAAAAGAAATCCGTGTAGATGGAGGAGCGATGCTTAAGAGGCTACGTCCTGCACCACAGGGTCGCGCACATAGAATTAGAAAGAGATCCAATCACGTTACTTTGGTGCTTGGAGAAAACAATAATACACAAAGCTAAGTAGAGTATGGGACAAAAAACAAATCCAATCGGGAATCGCCTTGGTATCGTAAGAGGATGGGAATCCAACTGGTACGGAGGAAATGACTACGGCGATAAATTAGCCGAAGACGATAAGATTAGAAAGTACATCCATGCTCGTCTTTCTAAAGCGAGTGTATCCAGGGTAATTATTGAGCGTACGCTTAAGCTTGTAACCGTTACTATCACCACTGCCAGACCAGGTATTATTATTGGTAAAGGCGGCCAGGAGGTAGACAAGCTTAAAGAAGAACTTAAGAAAATTACCGACAAGGAAGTTCAAATTAACATCTTTGAGATTAAGAGGCCAGAACTTGATGCGCATTTAGTAGCATCAAGTGTTGCAAGACAAATTGAAAATCGTATTTCTTACCGTCGTGCAATTAAAATGGCTATCGCGGCTGCTATGAGAATGAATGCTGAAGGAATCAAAATTCAGATTTCCGGACGTTTAAATGGTGCAGAAATGGCACGTTCAGAAGCATACAAAGATGGTAGAATTCCTCTGTCTACTTTTAGGGCCGATATTGACTATGCTTTAGTTGAAGCTCATACTACTTATGGTAGGTTGGGTGTTAAAGTATGGATCATGAAAGGCGAAGTTTATGGTAAAAGAGATCTTTCTCCACTTGTTGGAATGTCCAAGAAACAAGGAGGAAAACCTGGAGCCGGGCGAGGTGGTAACAAATCACGTCGTAGAAAGTAATTTTTTAAAGTAAAGAAAAATGTTACAACCTAAAAGAACAAAATACCGTAAACAGCAGAAGGGCCGTATGAAAGGCAACGCCGGAAGAGGGCATAGACTCTCTAATGGTACCTTTGGAATTAAATCTATGGATTCTAGTTTCATTACTGCCCGTCAAATAGAAGCTGCACGTATTGCTGCTACCCGATATATGAAAAGGGAAGGTTCTATCTGGATTAAAATATTTCCAGACAAGCCTATCACTAAGAAACCTCTAGAGGTGCGTATGGGTAAAGGTAAAGGTGCTGTAGAATATTGGGCTGCTGTTGTAAAACCAGGAAGAATTATGTTTGAAATTGGTGGAGTACCAATGGATGTTGCTAAAGAAGCTTTAAGGCTTGCGGCGCAGAAACTTCCGGTAAGAACCAAATTTATTGTAGCTAGAGATTATCAAGCTTAATATTATAAAATTATGAAACAATCAGAAGTAAAAGAACTGTCTGTGGCAGAATTACAAGAAGAGCTTGGGAAATCTAGAAAAGCATATTCAGATTTGAAAATGGCTCACGCAGTTTCGCCATTAGAGAACCCAATACAGCTTAGAGCTGTACGAAGAACTATAGCGAGACTTGCTACAGAGTTAACTAAAAGAGAACAACAATAAGTGTTATTCTGCTGAAAGATGGAAAAAAGAAATTTAAGAAAAGAGCGTATAGGCGTTGTTACAAGTAATAAAATGCAGAAATCTATCGTGGTTTCTGAAGTTAAGAAAGTAAAACACCCTATGTATGGAAAATTCGTTTTAAAAACGAAAAAATACGTAGCGCACGACGAAACAAACGACTGCAACGAAGGAGATACTGTAAGGATCATGGAAACAAGACCTTTAAGTAAATCTAAATGTTGGAGATTAGTAGAAATAATTGAAAGAGCGAAGTAATGGTACAACAAGAGTCTAGACTAAGAGTAGCAGACAATACCGGGGCAAAAGAAGTTTTGACCATACGTGTATTGGGCGGTACAAAGAAAAGATACGCTTCTGTTGGGGACAAAATAGTTGTCAGCGTTAAAGAAGCTACACCTAACGGAAATATCAAAAAAGGTGCAGTTTCAACAGCAGTTGTTGTTCGTACCAAGAAAGAAGTACGCAGAGCAGACGGGTCTTATATCCGTTTTGATGATAATGCCTGTGTATTATTAAATCCAACTGGAGAAATGCGCGGAACTCGTGTATTTGGACCGGTTGCGAGAGAACTTCGTGATAAGCAATTCATGAAAATTGTATCATTGGCACCAGAGGTGCTTTAATACATTAACAAGATGAGAAAGCTTAAAATAAAAACTGGAGATACTGTAAGAGTTATTGCTGGAGACCACAAAGGTCAGGAAGGTAAAGTTCAAAAAGTTCTCATAGAAAAGAATAAAGCCATCGTGGAAGGTGTTAACACTATCTCAAAACATGAGAAACCAAGTGCATCTAACCCACAAGGTGGTATTGTAAAGAAAGAAGCTCCTATTCATATTTCTAACCTTTCTTTGTTAGACAAAGATGGTAACACTACCAGAGTTGGATATAAAGAAGAGGATGGAAAGAAAGTAAGATTTTCCAAAAAATCTAATGAAGTAATTTAGTTATGGCATACGTACCAAGACTTAGAGCAGAATATGCAGAGCGAGTAAAGCCTGCATTAAAAGAAGAATTTAGCTATGCTAACGTAATGGAGATTCCAAAACTTGAAAAAATAGTTTTGAGCCGTGGCGTTGGTGCAGCTGTAGCAGATAAAAAGCTTATTGACCATGCTGTAGATGAACTTTCTACAATTACCGGTCAAAAAGCGGTGCAAACCATTTCTAAAAAGGATGTTGCTTCATTCAAACTTCGTAAAGGAATGCCAATTGGGGCAAAAGTTACTTTGCGAGGATACAGAATGTACGAATTCTTAGATCGTTTAATCACATCAGCACTTCCACGTGTTCGTGACTTTAACGGGATTAAGGCTAATGGTTTTGATGGTAGAGGAAACTATAATTTAGGAATTACTGAACAAATCATCTTTCCGGAGATTGATATTGATAAAGTGAACCGAATTAATGGTATGGATATTACCTTCGTGACCACTGCCAAAACCGATAAGGAAGCAAAATCGTTGTTAACCGAACTAGGATTACCTTTTAAAAAGAATTAATTATGGCTAAAGAATCAATGAAAGCCCGTGAGGTGAAGAGACAAAAAATGGTAAAAAAGTATGCTGAAAAGCGCGAGGCTTTAAAAGAAGCTGGCGATTGGGAAGCATTACAAAAATTACCAAAAAATTCTTCTCCTGTACGTTTGCATAACCGTTGTAAGCTAACTGGTAGGCCAAAAGGTTATATGAGACAGTTTGGTCTTTCTCGTGTAATGTTTAGAGAAATGGCTAATAAGGGATTAATTCCTGGAGTTAGAAAAGCTAGTTGGTAAAATTATAAATTGGTTGCAGGTTCTCCCGAGTGACGGGACGAAAACCACATCCGCAAATTAAGATAGATGAATACAGATCCTATTGCAGATTATTTGACAAGAGTTAGGAACGCTGTGGCTGCAAACCACAGGGTGGTAGAAATACCAGCTTCTAACCTTAAAAAGGAGATTACAAAAATATTATTCGATCAGGGATATATTCTTAGTTACAAGTTTGATGATGCTAGTGCTCAGGGAACAATTAAAATTGCCCTTAAGTACGACAAAATTACAAAAGAGCCTGTAATTAAAGATATCCAGAGAATAAGTAAACCTGGTTTACGTAAGTATGCCGGCGCTAACGAATTACCACGTATCTTAAACGGTCTTGGTATCGCTATAGTTTCTACTTCTCACGGTGTAATGACCGGGAAGCAGGCTAAAGCCGAGAAAGTTGGTGGTGAAGTATTGTGTTACGTTTACTAATACTTAAAAGACTAAAGAAATGTCAAGAATAGGTAAAAGCCCAATTACAATTCCAGAAGGTGTAAATGTAGACCTTAAAGATGGCGTTGTAACGGTAAAAGGAAAATTAGGAGAACTTAAGCAGGAAGTTAGCGACATTGATGTGAAAATTGAAGATGGCGTAATTACTTTTGAACGTTCTTCAGAGAAAAGTGATCAGAAAGCAAAACACGGTCTTTATCGTGCTTTGATAAACAATATGATTGAAGGAGTAACTAACGGATATACAAAATCTTTAGAATTGGTTGGAGTTGGATATAGAGCTTCTAACCAGGGACAAAAATTAGATTTAGCCGTTGGGTTTTCCCATAATATTGTAATAGATTTGGCACCGGAAGTTAAAGTAGAGGCAATTTCAGAGAAAGGTAAAAACCCAATCGTGAAATTAACTTCTTACGATAAACAACTTGTGGGCCAGGTAGCTGCTAAAATACGCTCCTTTAGAGCACCAGAGCCTTATAAAGGTAAAGGTATTAAGTATGTTGGAGAACAATTACGTAGAAAAGCAGGTAAATCAGCTTAATAAAGTTTAGATATGGCAGTTTCAAAACAAGATAGACGAAATAAGATAAGAAAGCGTGTTCGTAAGTCAATTACGGGTACCGCTAGCCGTCCAAGATTATCTGTATTTAGAAGTAATAAAGAAATTTATGCTCAAATTATAGATGACGTAGAAGGAAAAACACTAGCTGCAGCCTCTTCAAGAGATAAAGGCGTATCAGTAGAAGGTGATAAATCCAAACAAGCAGAATTGGTTGGTAAAGCCCTTGCTGAAAAAGCTTTGAAAGCCGGTGTAGAAACCATTTCTTTTGACAGAGGTGGTTACCTGTATCACGGAAGAGTTAAATCATTAGCAGAAGGTGCTCGAGAAGGAGGACTAAAATTCTAGAAAATTATGTATCAAGATTATAAAAACGTAGAACATGTAAAACCGGGCGGACTTGAATTAAAAGACCGTTTGGTAGGAGTACAACGTGTGACCAAAGTAACCAAAGGTGGTAGAGCTTTTGGATTTTCTGCTATTGTTGTAGTAGGAGATGAGAATGGTGTTGTAGGGCAAGGTTTAGGTAAATCTAAAGAAGTTGCCGATGCTATCTCTAAAGCTGTGGAAGATGCAAAGAAGAATTTAGTGCGTATTCCTTTACATAAAGGAAGCCTTCCTCATGAGCAAAAAGGTAAGTATGGTGGAGCAAGAGTTCTTTTGCTACCTGCTGCCACTGGTACCGGGATTATAGCCGGTGGTGCAATTCGTGCCGTACTGGAAGCTGTTGGTGTACACGACGTACTTTCTAAAAACCAGGGTTCTTCAAACCCACACAATGTGGTAAAAGCTACTTTTGATGCGCTACTTCAATTAAGAAGTGCGGATACTGTTGCTAAACAACGTGGTATTTCATTAGAAAAGGTTTTTAAAGGATAAATCAAGGAGAAAGATGGGAAAGATAAAAGTTACAAAAGTAAAGAGTGCAATTAACCGATCTAAAAACCAGAAACTGGTTTTAGAGTCTCTTGGTCTTAAGAAAATTGGCCAAACGGTAGAGCACAACGATACGCCAAACATCCTTGGTATGGTAAATAAAGTTAAACATTTAGTTTCCATTGAGGAAACAAAATAATAAATTCACATGGAATTAAATAACTTAAAACCTGCAAAAGGTTCAGTTAAGAGTAACAACAAGCGTGTTGGCCGTGGAGAAGGATCAGGTAAAGGTGGTACTGCCACCCGTGGTCACAAAGGGGCTAAATCTCGTTCTGGTTACTCCAAGAAGATTGGTTTTGAAGGAGGGCAGATGCCACTTCAACGTCGTGTTCCAAAATTTGGTTTCACTAACAGAAATCGTGTAGCATACCAGGGTGTTAACCTTGATACCTTACAGCGTTTGGTTGATGAAGGTAAAATTAAAGATACTGTAGATGTTGATACTTTGATCGAAAACGGTCTTGTGAGTAAAAACAAACCAGTAAAGATATTAGGTAGAGGTGAATTAAAGGCAAAGTTGAAAATATCTGTTCATAAATTTACAGCCACAGCTAAAGAAGCTATAGAAGCTGCTGGAGGTGAAGTTGTTACTTTATAATAGATAGCCAAATGAAATTCATCAATACTATTAAAAATATTTGGAAGATCGAGGAGCTAAAAAATAGAATTTTAGTAACCCTCGGTCTGTTATTAGTTTATCGTTTTGGAGCGCAAGTTGTGCTTCCCGGGATAGATGCTTCGCAGCTATCTAACCTGGCATCCCAAACAGATGGAGGTCTTTTAGGCCTCTTAAACGCATTTACAGGTGGAGCTTTTTCTAATGCTTCTGTATTTGCATTGGGAATTATGCCATATATCTCGGCTTCTATTGTAGTGCAGCTAATGGGTATTGCTATACCTTACCTGCAAAAACTGCAAAAAGAAGGTGAAAGTGGTAGACGTAAGATCAATCAGATCACCCGTTGGTTAACTATTGCAATTACATTAGTACAGGGACCCGGTTATATCTATAACCTTTTTGCTACACTTCCGCAGCAAGCCTTTTTATTAGGTGATACTGTTACGTTTGTAGCTTCTGCAGTAGTAATTCTTACTACAGGTACCATTTTCGCAATGTGGCTGGGTGAAAAGATAACCGACAAAGGTATTGGTAATGGTATTTCGCTATTAATTATGGTAGGTATTATTGCTACCTTACCACAAGCATTTATTCAGGAATTCGCTTCCAGGGTATTTGAATCCAACGGTGGCCTTATTATGATTCTTATTGAATTGGTAATTTGGTTTGCTATTATTCTTGCTTCGGTAATGTTGGTGATGGCAGTGCGCCAAATCCCGGTGCAATATGCCAGAAGAACCGCCTCTGGAGGTTACGAGAAAAACGTATTTGGATCAAGACAGTACATTCCACTTAAGCTTAATGCTTCAGGTGTAATGCCAATTATATTTGCGCAGGCAATTATGTTTATCCCAGCTGCTGTAGCAGGATTATCAGATTCTGATGCTGCACAAGGGGTTACCGCTGCCTTTAGCGATATATTTGGGTTTTGGTATAATGTAGTTTTTGCACTATTAATTATTGTGTTTACTTACTTCTATACCGCGATTACTGTACCTACCAATAAGATGGCTGATGATCTAAAACGAAGTGGAGGATTTATTCCAGGCATTCGTCCTGGGACTGAAACCGCTGAGTTTTTAGATAGAATTATGTCTCAAATTACCTTGCCAGGATCTATTTTCCTTGCGCTTATTGCTGTGTTCCCAGCGATTGTGGTGCAACTCTTAGGTGTGCAACAAGGATGGGCATTGTTTTTTGGAGGAACCTCGCTTTTAATTATGGTTGGAGTTGCAATAGATACTATGCAACAAGTAAACTCTTACTTGCTGAATAGACATTACGACGGATTAATGAAAACAGGTAAAAACAGAAAAGCAGTAGCTTAATTATGGCAAAACAACCGGCAATAGAACAAGACGGAACGATTATAGAAGCATTGTCTAATGCAATGTTCCGAGTAGAATTGGAAAATGGTCACGTTGTGACAGCTCATATCTCTGGGAAGATGCGTATGCACTACATTAAATTGTTACCTGGAGATAAAGTAAAACTGGAAATGAGCCCTTACGATCTAAGTAAGGCTCGTATAACATACAGATACTAAAAGTAATTTGAGCTATTTGTAAAATTTTCAGTACTTTTGCAACCTGAAAAATTTATGAATGCTGAAATCCTGATTTTGAGCATATTTCAAGATCAGTGAATTGTAAAAAACTAAAGAGATGAAAGTTAGAGCATCAGTAAAGAAAAGAAGTGCCGACTGTAAGATAGTTCGCAGAAAAGGGCGCCTTTACGTAATTAACAAAAAGAATCCTAGATTTAAACAAAGACAAGGCTAATTATGGCAAGAATTGCAGGGGTAGATATACCTAAACAAAAGCGAGGAGTTATAGCATTGACCTATATCTTCGGAATTGGTAAAAGCAGGGCTCAAAAGATCCTTAGCCAGGCCAAAGTAGATGAAAGCAAAAAAGTTTCAGATTGGGACGATGAAGAAATTGGTCGTATTCGTGAAGCTGTTGGTGAATTTACAATCGAAGGAGAATTACGTACAGAAGTTCAAATGAGTATTAAGCGTCTAATGGATATTGGATGCTATAGAGGTATTCGTCACAGAAGTGGTTTACCACTTAGAGGGCAGAGAACCAAAAATAACTCAAGAACCAGAAAAGGTAGAAGAAAAACAGTTGCTAACAAGAAGAAAGCAACTAAATAGTAATTAATATGGCAAAGAAGACAGTTCAAAAAAAGCGTAAAGTAACCGTTGAGTCCGTAGGGCAAGCGCACGTTACGGCTTCTTTCAATAACATTATTGTTTCCCTAACCAATAAAAAGGGTGACGTTATTGCTTGGTCATCTGCAGGAAAAATGGGTTTTAGAGGTTCTAAAAAGAATACTCCTTATGCTGCCCAGTTAGCTGCAGAAGACGCGTCTAAAGTAGCTCATGAAGCTGGTTTGCGCAAAGTTAAAGTTTACGTTAAAGGGCCGGGGAATGGTAGAGAATCTGCTATTCGTTCGCTTCATAATAACGGGATTGAGGTAACAGAAATTATTGATGTTACTCCATTACCACACAATGGATGTCGTCCTCCTAAGAGACGTAGAGTTTAATAAATAGTATAATAATAAGAGAGGAGTTAAGATTATCGAAGGACAGAGACCTTAATTCATAATCCCTTTCTTCTAAAATTTAAATTAATGGCAAGATATACTGGTCCAAAGACTAAAATAGCCCGTAAATTCGGTGAAGCTATTTTTGGAGACGATAAATCTTTTGAAAAAAGAAATTACCCTCCAGGACAACACGGGAACAACCGTCGTCGTGGAAAAAAATCTGAATATGCTATCCAGTTAATGGAAAAGCAAAAAGCAAAGTATACTTACGGTATCCTTGAGCGTCAGTTTAGCAATATGTTTAAAAAAGCTACCAGAGCGCAGGGAATTACTGGTGAAGTGCTACTTCAACTTTGTGAATCACGTCTTGATAACGTAGTTTATAGAATGGGTATTGCCCCAACTAGAAGCGCAGCAAGACAATTTGTATCTCACAGACACATTACGGTAAATGGCGAGTTGGTAAATATACCTTCTTACCAATTGAAACCTGGTGATGTAGTAAGTGTTCGTGAAAAATCAAAATCTTTACAGGCTATCCAGGATTCACTAGCTAACAATAGCAGTGTTTACGAATGGATTACCTGGAATAACGAAACAAAACAAGGAACTTTTGTTTCAGTACCCGGACGTATTCAGATTCCGGAAAACATAAATGAACAATTCATCGTCGAATTATATTCGAAATAATAATTCACAGAAGTCGTAATATGGCAATACTAA
>NZ_CAXAVR010000095.1:0-10597 GCF_963972535.1 uncultured Salegentibacter sp. | reverse complement strand
TCACTCATTTGTGATGAGTTGCCTGCTGTTACACTTCCGCCTTCAGCAAAAACTGATCTTAGTTTCCCTAAAACTTGTTTAGAGGTATCGGCACGCGGACCTTCGTCTTTATTTACCGTATAAGTTTTGGTTTGCTTTTTACCGTCTTTCCCTACAAAAGTTTCTTCAACATCTATAGGTACAATCTGGTCCTGAAAGCGATCTTCTTCCTGAGCTTTCAAAGCTTTTTGATGGGAATTAAAAGCAAATTCATCCTGGTCTTCCCGGGAAACTTTATACTTCTCGGCTACGGCTTCAGCAGTAAGTCCCATTCCCCAGTAATAATCTTCATTGCCTTCCTTAGCAGTTTTGTAATTAGGAACTGGTTTGTAACCTCCCATTGGAATATAGCTCATGCTTTCAGCTCCACCGGCGATAATACAATCGGCCATTCCGCTTTGGATTTTAGCCGAAGCAATCGCGATAGTTTCGAGTCCGGAAGCACAATAACGGTTAACCGTCATTCCGGGAACCTTATCGGTGTCTAGACTCATTAATGAGATTAAACGCCCAACGTTAAGGCCTTGCTCTGCTTCTGGCATCGCATTCCCAACAATTACATCATCGATCCTGGTTTTATCAAAATCGGGTAATTGCTTCATCATATATTCTATGGTTTCTGCAGCCAGATCATCTGGGCGCTTAAACCTGAACACCCCACGGGGAGCTTTCCCCACGGCCGTTCTGTATGCTTTTACTATGTATGCTGTTTTGTTCATTATTCTAAATTTTGAATTTTAAATTTCGAATGATTATTCATTCAAAATTCAACATTTATAATTCTTAATTTCTTAGTGGTTTCCCTTTCTTCAACATATGCTGAAGTCTTTCCAGGGTTTTGCGTTCTCCTGTTAGCGATAGGAAAGCCTCTCTTTCCAGGTCTAACAAGTATTGTTCGCTTACCATTTGTGGTTCAGATAGATCGCCACCGGCCATTACATAAGCCAGTTTGTTAGCGATTTTCTTATCGTGGTCGCTAATATATTTTCCAGCGTTCATTTGATCGGTTCCTACTAAGAAAGCTCCTAAAGCTTGTTTCCCAAGCACTTTTATATCGGTACGGTGAATTGGTTTTGTATATCCATTCTCGGCCATCAACAAAGCGTGTTTCTTGGCGATTGTTAATTGGCGTTCCTGATTCACCACTACGATATCTTTTCCTTTTTGAAGAATATTTAAATTGAAAGCTTCGTGGGCCGAAGTGGAAACTTTTGCCATCCCTATAGTTAGGAAATGTTCTCTTAATCGGTTTAATTCTACATCATCTTTTTCAAAAGTATCTGCGGCACGAACGGTCATTTCTTTAGAACCACCTCCGCCGGGAATTACCCCAACGCCAAATTCAACCAAACCAATATAAGTTTCGGCTGCTGCCACAACTTTATCGGCGTGTAGTGAAAGCTCACATCCGCCACCAAGTGTCATCGAATGTGGCGCAGCTACCGTAGGAATAGAGGAGTAGCGCATACGCATCATCGTATCCTGGAAATATTTAATCGCCATATTAAGCTCTTCATATTCCTGCTCTACGGCCATCATAAAGATCATCCCAATGTTTGCACCTACAGAAAAGTTCTTTCCGTTATTCGCAATTATTAATCCCTGGTAATCTTTTTCGGCCATATCTATGGCTTTATTGATGCCGTCTAGAACATCACCACCAATGGCGTTCATTTTACTGCGGAATTCTACATTCAATATTCCATCGCCAAGATCTTCAACTACAACCCCGCTGTTGTTGAACACTTCTTTTGATTCGCGAATGTTATCTAAAATGATAAACGCATCCTGACCAGGAATTTTTGTATAATCTTTTTTCTGAATATCGTAATAATAGGTATTACCTTCTTTTACTGTGTAAAAAGAATCTTTACCGTTCTCCAGCATCTCATTTACCCAGGCCGCCGGCTCTTTACCTTCGGCCTTCATCATCTCAACACCTTTCTTTACTCCAAGAGCATCCCACATTTGGAATGGGCCGTGCTCCCAACCAAATCCGGCTTTTACACCATCATCGATTTTATAAAGTTCGTCTGAAATTTCTGGAATTCGGTTAGAAACATAAGCGAATAATGCCGCAAAGTTTTTACGGTAGAATTTACCTGCTTTTCCTTTATCACCTACTAAAACTTCATAGCGGTCTTCAAGTTTATCTATAGTTTTGGTTTGTTCCAACACATCGAATTTCGCGCTTTTTCTATCGCGATATTCCATTTTATCTAAGTCTAAAGACTTGATTTCACTGGAGCCATCTTCTTTCTTTACTTTTTTATAAAAACCGGTATTATTGGTTTTGCTACCCAGCCATTCGTTATCCATCATTGTTTGGATAAAATCTGGTAACGCAAAAAGATCGTTCGCCTCATCGTTTGGCACACCTTTATGAAGCCCGTTGGCTACGTGTACCAAAGTATCTAAACCAACTACATCTACCGTACGGAAAGTAGCCGATTTTTGACGACCAATAACCGGCCCGGTAAGTTTGTCTACTTCCTCTATGGTCATATCCATATCTTTAACCATATGGAAAAGGCTCATAATGCTGAAAATACCAATTCTGTTTCCAATAAAAGCCGGAGTGTCTTTAGCTAATACCGATTTCTTACCAAGGTATTTTTCGCCATATTCGTTTAGGAAATCCAGAACTTCCGGTTTTGTATCTGGTCCCGGTATAATTTCAAATAATTTCAGGTAACGCGGTGGGTTAAAGAAGTGCGTTCCGCAGAAATGTTGCTGAAAATCTTCGCTTCGTCCTTCATTCATTTGCTGAATAGGAATTCCCGAAGTATTTGAAGTTATAAGTGTTCCTTTTTTGCGATGTTTTTCCAGTTTTTCAAACACCTGTTGCTTAATATCGAGGCGTTCTACTACTACCTCTATAATCCAATCTGCTTCAGAAACTTTAGAAATATCATCTTCCATATTTCCGGTTTCTATACGATTGGCAAAATCTTTATGATAAATAGGAGAGGGCTTGGATTTTAAAGAAGCTTGCAAAGATTCATTTACCAGGCGGTCTCTAACTTCCTTATCTTCTAAAGTGAGTCCTTTTTTCTTCTCTTTCTCATTGAGTTCCCGCGGGACGATATCCAGCAAGAGAACTTCTACGCCAATATTGGCGAAGTGGCAGGCAATACCGCTTCCCATAATTCCGGAACCGATTACCGCTACTTTATTAATTCTTCTCTTCATAATTTTTATCTGGTTTTACTATAAGGTTTTCGATTATTAACTTAATTGTACAGGTTTGTGAACCTGCGAGGTCTATTCAATTTTAATTTCTTCTTTATAAATTTTCTTTTCAGAAATAAGGTTTAAAATTGTATTAGCTACCTCTGTAAAGGTTTTTAGATCTTCTTCTGAAACGTTTTCCTTTACGGCTTCATCAAAGCGTAGAACCACTTTTTTGGAATATTCCCGCATTTCCCGGCCAAAATCGGTTAAATAAATAAGGACGCTGCGACCATCTTTTGGGTTTTTTTTACGCAGAATTAATCCTTTATCTTCCATAGTTTTAAGGATTCGGGATAAGCTGGTCGCTTCCATTCCCATTTTAGGACCAAGCGAGGTAGAAGGAGTTCCGTTTTCGGGGTCTATGCTTAAAAGTGCAAAACCGGTAGACATTGTGCTGCCGGCCTTACCGGCTTCTTCATTATACATTTTTGATACCGCCATCCAGGTGGCACGTAAAACATAATCTATGGTCTTTTCCTTCATTTTTGAATGTTGATTCTCAAAGTTAAGAAAAATATATTATGCACGCATAATAAAATGGAATAAATAATCAGGACATTCTATTATTTGAGCAAGTTTATGAGAAATGCATAAAAAAACCCTTCGAAAAGAAGGGTTTTAACTTAAGTTATAAATAATCTGTAATTATGAAGGTCTATATATCTTCTCGTATAATTTCATATAACGGTCTTTAATATTTCTACGTTTTAATTTCATGGTAGGAGTAAGGTGGCCTTCTTCAATTCCCCAAACTTCCGGGGTAAGTTCAACAACTTTTACGCGTTCCCATTTCCCAAATTTCTCGTTATAGAAATCTACTTCTTCCTGGATACGGTTTTTAACCTGATCGTTTTCAGCAATAGCCTTTTCAGAGCCATCACCAATATCAATATTTTTACGTTTGGCCCATTCCTCAACAAACTCGAAATTTGGCTGAATAAGTGCTGCCGGCATTTTTTCGCCATCACCAATCACCATTATTTGTTCGATAAAACGAGATTGTTTCATCGTGTTTTCAATAATTTGTGGCGCTACATATTTTCCTCCAGACGTTTTGAACATTTCCTTTTTACGATCGGTAATTTTTAGGAAACCATCTTTATCCAGCTCACCAATATCACCGGTATGGAAAAAGTTATCGCCATTTAATACTTCTTTTGTTTTTTCTGGCTCTTTATAATAACCAAGCATCACGTTTGGTCCTTTCGCAAGAATTTCACCGTCTTCGGCAATTTTTACTGTTACATTATCTATAGGTTTTCCTACCGTTCCAATTCTGAAACCTTTATTTCTTTGATCGTTTACTGCAATTACCGGGGAAGTTTCGGTTAATCCATAACCTTCCATTACCGGAATATCGGCCGCGGCAAAAACACGGGCCAGGCGTGGTTGAAGCGCTGCAGATCCAGAAACTATCAATTCAATATTTCCGCCTAAACCTTCTTTCCATTTAGAGAAAATTAGTTTTCTGGCCAGTTTAAGGCGGGTTTCATACCACCATCCGTTTTGTCCGTATGGCTCATATTCTAAACCAAGCTCAACAGCCCAGAAAAATATTTTTTGCTTAACGCCACCAACAGTAGAACCTTTGGCAATAATTTTATCGTAGACTTTTTCTAAAAGTCTCGGAACTGCTGTGATTACGTGGGGTTTTACTTCCTTGAGGTTATCGCTAATTTTTTCTATAGATTCTGCAAAATGAATTGATACTGAATAATATTGATATAAATAAAGTATCATTCTTTCAAAAACGTGGCAAACCGGTAAGAAACTAAGCGCTACATAAGTTCCTCTTTCAAAAGGAACGCGCTTAGAGCTATCCATTACATTACTCACCAGGTTATTGTGGGAAAGCATAACTCCTTTTGGCCTCCCTGTAGTTCCTGAAGTATATATTAAAGTAGCCAGATCATCTGGCTTAACCGCTTTCTTTAATTGTTCAACCTCTTCCTGGTTGCTTTTATCGTCTCCCAGCTCTAATACTTCAGTCCAGTTTTTAGAACCTTCTATTTCATCAAAAGTATAAACCTCTTTAAGTTTGGTATCGTGTTTAATGGAATTTAGTTTATCCAGTACTTCTTTATCTGATACAAAACAAAAAACGGCTTCACTGTGATCTAATACATATTGATAATCATCTTCAGAAATTGTAGGATAAATAGGTACAGTTTGCGCACCTGTTTGCAAAACCCCAATATCCATTACATTCCATTCTGTACGGTTACTCGTAGAAATTATAGCAATTTTATCGTTTGGTTTTATACCCAATCGTAATAATCCACGGCTTATTGCATTTGCCTTATCAATATATTCCTGGGTGGAAAGTGCTTTCCATTCTCCATTATATTTTGTGACTAACGACTTATCTAAAGCGTGTTTTTCCAGTTGAAAATAAGGAAAGTCAAAAAGTCTTGTTGGTTTATCCATTTGGGTGTAGCATTATTATATACTTTGCAAAATAGCAAATTTGTAGCCTATTTCAAATTGAAATATTAAAATAAACATAGATATATTACTAAGAATATAAATTCTTTAAAGAATATAGCTATTCTATTTAGAACCAAATTATACTTAAAAGGCTATTTATTAATTTGATTATCATTGAATTAAAATAGAAACGCCCAACAATAAAAATATCATTGGGCGTTTAAATAATGCTGAAGAAAATTTATTTTTTATCTAACCATTTTCTGGCATTCACAAAGGCTTCAAGCCACGGACTTACTTTATCGTCTTTTCTGTCTTTTGGGTAATAGGCCCAGTTCCAGGGAAAAGTAGAGCGTTCTAAGTGCGGCATCATAACCAAATGTCTTCCGGTATCGTCGGTAAGTATAGCTGTATTGTGGTTAGAGCCATTTGGATTGGCTGGATATTTATCATAGCCGTATTCTCCTACAATATTATAATGTTCCTTTTTATAAGGAAAGCTAAATTTCCCCTCACCGTGAGCAGCCCAAATACCGAGTTTACTTCCTGAAAGTGTAGATAGCATCACCGATTTGTTTTCCATAATTTCTACGGAAGTAAAATTACATTCAAATTTATGCGATGCATTATGAAGCATTTTCGGTTTCTTTTCGTGGTCTGGATTTATTAATCCTAACTCAATAAAAAGCTGGCAACCGTTACATACTCCAAGCGATAAGGTATCTTCTCTTTTAAAGAAATTATCTAAAGCATTTTTAGCTTTTTCATTATATAAGAAAGCTCCTGCCCAACCTTTTGCACTTCCCAAAACATCTGAATTTGAGAATCCTCCTACGGCTGCTATAAACTGAATATCTTCCAGGGTTTCCCTGCCCGAGATTAAATCGGTCATATGCACATCTTTAACCTCAAAACCGGCAAGATGCATTGCGCGGGCCATTTCACGTTCAGAATTAGAACCTTTTTCCCGAATAATCGCTGCTTTAATTCTTTTGCTGTTAGGTGCAACAGGAAGTTGTCCCGTAAAATTCCCCGGAAATTTAAATTCAAGCGGCTGATTCTTATAATTATTGAATCGTTCTGTGGCTTTATCTACACCACTTTGTTTTTGATCTAATAGGAAAGAAGTTTTGTACCAAACATCACGTAGTTCAGAAATATTGAAATTCAGGTTTTCTGAACCGTTTTTAATTTTAAGCGTGTTTCCTTCAGTTACATTTCCTATTTTAAAGAATTCAATTTTGTTATCGCTCAGTACTTTTTCAGCCGTATCATCTTTTGCCTGGAATACAATTCCGCAGTTTTCATTAAACAGCAATTTAACGCTGTCTTTTTCATTTAATGCTGAAAGGTCTAACTCAGCACCAAGATTATTATCGGCAAAACACATTTCTAAAAACGTGGTAATTAATCCACCGGAAGCCACGTCGTGCCCGGCAACAATTAGATCCTGCTTTATTAAGCCCTGGATGTTATAAAAAGCATCAGCAAATTTCTTATTGTCCTTAATAGTTGGAACTTCTTTTCCAACCTTGTTTAGGATTTGCGCAAAAGAAGATCCTCCAAGTTTAAAATTGTCCTGTGACAAATTGATGTAATAAATGTCCCCACCATTTTTCTGTAAAACAGGCTCTACAACTTTCGTAATATCATCACAATGCCCGGCTGCAGATATAATCACCGTTCCCGGCGAAAGAACCTCGCCGTCTTTATAGCGCTGTTTCATAGAAAGCGAATCTTTTCCGGTAGGAACATTTATTCCCAGCGAGATCGCGAAATCTGAAACCCCTTGCACAGCTTCATAAAGCCTGGCATCTTCACCTTCATTATTACAGGGCCACATCCAGTTTGCCGAAAGAGAAACAGATTTTAATCCTTTTTCCAATGGTGTCCAAATAATATTGGAAAGCGCCTCGCCAATTGAATTTTTAGAACCCGCAACAGGATCAACTAATGCAGAAACCGGGGAATGCCCAATTGAAGTTGCCACACCTTCTTTTCCGTTATAATCCAGAGCCATTACACCGCAATTGTTCAGCGGAAGTTGCAATGGTCCTGCGGTTTGCTGTTTAGCTACACGCCCGGTTACACAGCGGTCAACTTTGTTGGTCAACCAATCTTTACAGGCTACTGCTTCTAACTGAAGCACCTGCGTTAAATAATCTTTTATATTTTCTGAAGAATAAACTACATCTTCATAAATGCGATTTACCGATTTATCTTCCATTATGGTCTTTGGTGAACTTCCAAACATATCAGAAAGCTCTAGATCCATTGGTTTTTGTTTAGATTTTGACCCTTCAAAAGTAAACCTGTGGTCGCCGGTCACATCGCCAACCTGATAAATAGGGGAGCGCTCGCGTTCTGAAACCCTACGTAAGATTTCATAGTTTTCCCCGCCAATTACTAAGCCCATTCTTTCCTGGGATTCGTTTCCTATGATTTCTTTTGCTGAAAGAGTAGGATCACCAACCGGTAATTTATCTAAATCTATTTTTCCTCCAGTTTCTTCTACGAGTTCGCTAAGGCAGTTTAAATGCCCGCCGGCACCGTGGTCATGAATAGAAACAATAGGGTTTTCTTCGCTTTCTACCATTCCTCGAACCGCGTTAGAAGCACGCTTTTGCATTTCTGGGTTGGCTCTTTGAATAGCGTTTAATTCAATACCGCTTCCAAATTCCCCGGTATCTGCTGAAGAAACCGCTGCACCGCCCATTCCAATCCGATAATTTTCACCACCGAGAATAACAATTTTATCTCCTTTCTTCGGAATATCTTTTTGCGCCTGTTCGGCTTTTCCGTAACCAATTCCTCCGGCCAGCATAATTACTTTATCGTAACCTAAATTTCTTTGATGCTCTGAATGCTCAAAAGTCAATACAGAACCGGAAATTAAAGGTTGCCCAAATTTATTTCCAAAATCTGAAGCGCCGTTAGAAGCTTTGATTAAAATATCCATTGGGGTTTGATACAGCCAGTTTCGTTCTTTCATCCCATTTTCCCATTTTCGATCTTTATCAAGCCTTGAGTAGGAAGTCATATAAACCGCAGTTCCGGCTAAAGGCAAAGAACCTTTTCCACCGGCAAGTCGGTCGCGAATTTCGCCCCCGCTTCCAGTTGCTGCACCATTAAAAGGTTCTACTGTAGTAGGGAAGTTGTGGGTTTCGGCTTTTATGGAAATTACCGAATCAAAATCTTTGTTTTCGTAAAATTCAGGAACGTCTGGAAGTTTTGGCGCAAATTGTTGCACTCGGGGTCCATTTATAAAAGCTACATTATCCTTATATGCTGAAACGATCTCGTTCGGATTTTCTTCCGAAGTTTTCCTGATCATTTTAAACAGCGAACTTGGTTTTTCTTCTCCATCAATCACAAAAGTACCGTTGAAGATCTTATGGCGACAATGTTCAGAATTCACCTGCGAAAATCCAAATACTTCAGAATCGGTAAGTTTTCGGCCTAATTTATCGGCTAATCCCTGTAAATAAGCAACCTCTTCTACATTAAGTGCGAGACCTTCCTGCTGGTTATAAGCTGCAATATCATCAATTTCAATGATCGGCTCGGGATTGATATGAATATCAAAAATATCCTGGTCTAAACCTTCGTATTTCTGGGAAAGCATTGGGTCAAAATCGTGATAATTCTTATCGATTCGTAAGAATTCCTCAATTCTAATCATTCCGTGGATGCCCATATTCTCGGTAATTTCTACCGCGTTGGTACTCCAGGGCGTGATCATTGCGGCACGGGGCCCAACAAAAAAATCTGCCAGAGCAGATTTGTTGATTTGTTGTGTATTGCCAAAAAGCCAGTTTAATTTTGTGATGTCTTGAGCCGTAAGATTGGTATGCGTTTCTACCGCAAAAACCTTGGTGGCCTGGTCTCCAAAGAAAAGGATCATTCTATGTTGTTTTGTGTTGTTCGAGTAAGCACAAATTTAGGTTTTTTAAAGGAAATATTTCAGGAAGTTAATACAGAAAATATTGTTGGGGAGTTTGCCACGAATTCATGAATCGATTTTTATTTATAAGGATTGCTCCTTTAAAGTACTGTCATTGCGAAGGAGTCTTTTTAGACCACTGCGGCAATCTGTAATTTTTCAAATAATTTCCTTTTAAAATTGGCGGGTTACTAAAATCAAAAGATTGCCGCGCTCGTTCCTCGCTCGCAATGACATAACTCTTTGCTTTTTTTTCATAATTCAATAGCTACCCAGGCCATCTACAGTATTCATTTCAAATACTTCCCATTCTTCGAAATTGTATTCAATAGAAGGTTCGGTTATAGATTGTTTTCTTCTTAATGTTTGGTCTTTGGCAAAATCATCGGAATTGTTATGTGTTCCAATTATATCTATTAATTCTCCATCTTTAAAAAGTCCTAAAGGATCGTTACCGTTAAAATCTAAGGGAGCACCGGTTTTTAATTGATTGGATTTAGAAGTGATTTCAGAAATATCTGCCGACTCATTAGCGATAACGAAAGTTGAATTGTGAGCTATATTACCTTGAAGTATAACTTCTCCCATCCAATCGCCTGCACCATTGGATTGTTTTTTAATTGAATAAGCTTCGGCTTCCAGTTCGATATCTTCCCCTGTAAGATTTACAATTTCCAATGCTTTATTGAAGGAGGTGCCCTCAATATATTCTGAAAAGAAGATTTCAGTAGAAAAATTATTTTCTGGTGGAAGTTCTTCAGGAACCGAAGACTCATCTTCGGAACAGGAATAAATAAGTATAGAAAGGAGTATAAAGTAATATTTTTTCATCAAAAATCAATTTCAGGGAAAATAAAAGGATTCCACCTGAAATTGATTCAATCAAAAAATTTGGGTATAAACCCTTAAGCCTTTTTTTCTAAAAGTGCCATGTAGAATCCGTCAAAACCGGTT
>NZ_CAXAVR010000094.1:0-10818 GCF_963972535.1 uncultured Salegentibacter sp. | reverse complement strand
GTTAAACCAACCTGGGCATTCATATTTGCACCATCCATATAAACCTGCCCGCCATTATTGTGAATAATTTGCGTGATTTCTTTAATAGCCGATTCAAAAACCCCGTGGGTAGAAGGATAGGTTACCATTAAAGCGGCAAGGTTATCTTTATGTTTTATCGCTTTCTCGCGAAGATCGTCTACATCTATATTTCCGTTTTCTGAAGCTTTGGTTACTACCACTTTCATTCCCGCCATTACTGCAGAAGCTGGGTTGGTACCGTGAGCCGAAGATGGAATTAAACAAATATTTCTATGACCTTCACCTTTAGATTCATGGTAAGCTCTAATAGTCATCAAGCCGGCATATTCTCCCTGCGCACCAGAATTTGGCTGAAGCGAAGTTGCCGAAAATCCGGTGATCTCTGTTAATTGGTCTTCCAGTCTTTTTAATACGATCTGGTAGCCTTCAGCTTGTTCTACCGGTACGAATGGATGAATATTCCCCCATTGCGGATTGCTTAAAGGAAGCATTTCTGAAGCTGCGTTTAATTTCATGGTACAGCTTCCAAGAGAAATCATAGACTGGTTCAAAGAAAGATCTTTGCGTTCCAGTTTTTTGATATAACGCATCAATTCAGTTTCTGAATGATAAAGATTGAATACTTTATGAGTTAAAAAATTGGTTTTTCTCTGTAATGCTGAAGGAATTGCAGTTTCCTCTTTTAAGCTTTCAATTTCAGTAGATTTTTCACCTAAAACTGTAGCGAAAACCTTCAAAATATTATTGATGTCTTCCTGGGTTGTAGTTTCATTTAGAGAAATACAAACCGTTTCAGCATCTGGATAATAGAAATTGATTTCGTTCTTTTCGGCTTCAGCTTTAATTTTTTGAGCATCAGCTTTAACCTGAAGCGTATCAAAATAAGCTGAATTAAGCTGCTTAACACCCATTTTCTCAAGTTCTTCAGCTAAAGTAACTGTAGAAAAATGAACGGTATCAGCAATATATTTTAGACCATCGGGCCCGTGGTAAACTGCATACATTCCCGCCATCACGGCCAATAAAACCTGCGCGGTACAAATGTTAGAAGTAGCGCGGTCACGTTTAATATGCTGCTCGCGGGTTTGGAGCGCCATTCTTAAGGCGTGGTTGCCATCAAGATCTTTGGTTACCCCAATAATTCTTCCGGGAAGATTTCTTTTGTATTCTTCTTTAGTAGCAAAATAAGCGGCGTGAGGCCCACCATATCCTAATGGAATTCCAAAACGCTGAGTAGTTCCCACAACCACATCTACACCAAGTTCTCCCGGTGCCTGTAGTTTAACTAAACTCAAAATATCGGCAGCGACAGCTACTTTTATATCAGCATCTTTACATTTTGAAACAAAATCGGCATAGTTAAAAACCTGTCCGTATTTCCCCGGATATTGTACTAAAGCTCCAAAGAATTTATCGCTAAAATCAAATTCTTCGTGATTACCAACCACTAACTCTATGCCCATAAAATCGGCACGCGTTTTAATAAGATCTATGGTTTGTGGTAACGCCTGTTCAGAAACAAAGAATTTATTTACTTCATCTTTCTTTTGCTTACGATCGCGAACAGCGAATAAAAGTCCCATAGCTTCTGCCGCAGCGGTAGATTCATCTAAAAGTGAAGCATTGGCGATTTCCATTCCGGTAAGATCGCTTACCATAGTTTGGAAATTTAATAAAGCTTCCAGTCTTCCCTGGGCAATTTCTGCCTGGTAAGGCGTGTAGGCCGTATACCAACCCGGGTTTTCCAAAATATTTCGTTGTATCACCGCCGGTAATATTCCCTGGTGGTAACCAAGACCTATATAAGTCTTAAAAACCTTGTTTTTTGCAGCTAGTTTCCCAATATGCTCGGCATATTGGTTTTCGCTAAGTGCAGCAGGTAAATTTAAGGGTGATTTTAAACGAATATCGTCGGGGATGGTTTCGTATATTAACTGTTCTAACGAATCTACACCAATGGTGTCCAACATTGCCTGGAGATTGCTTTCTCTGGGGCCAATATGGCGTAGGGCAAAAGAATCTGTTCTCATTAAAATAAAGTTGTGTTTTGTGCTGCAAAAGTACATATTTTAAACGTAATTTTTTAGTGATTAGACGTATACACTTGTTAAGATTTATGACGTCAGGTTTGGTTGCGAGAAGAATGATTAATTTAGCAGGATGCAGCGTTTTAAAAATATATTGGATTTCTATATAAATAGTAGTCTGCACGTGGCTTTGGCCGTGGTTTCATTAAGCTTAATAAGCTTCCTGGAATTTAATATTGAAATTGATAAAAGCCTGCTGTTTTTTATTTTCTTCGGAAGCATTACCGGCTATAATTTTGTGAAGTATGCCGGCATCGCTAAACTGCATCACGCCAGCCTCGCCCAAAACCTAAAACTAATCCAGATTTTCTCCTTTTTTTGCTTCGTAGCTTTGCTGTATTTTGTTTTTCAGCAGGAATTAAAAATACTTTTAGCTGCTGCTATTTTGGGAGTTTTCACATTACTGTATGCTATTCCTCTAGGTAAAAACAGACAGAATCTTAGAAATATTGGTGGGATTAAAATTTTTATTATTGCTGTTGTTTGGGCCGGAGTGACTGTTATTTTGCCATTGATGGATCAAGTTGCTTTACAGGAAATCGGCTTCACTTTTTTCCAGCGTTTTTTCTTTGTGATCGCTATAACGCTTCCGTTTGAGATAAGGGACTTGAAGTTTGATTCTGGGAATTTAAATACAATTCCGCAGCAAATTGGAATAGCGAATACTAAGAAAATCGGTTATATATTATTGGGGATTATGTTGTTCCTGGAATTCCTGAAATCTTATTTTTCAGTAATCAACTTAATTGCTTTAAGTCTTAGCTTATTGGTTTCGGCGTATTTTATAAAAGCGGCGCAGATAGATCAGGGAAGTTATTATTCGGCATTTTGGGTGGAAGGAATTCCTGTGTTTTGGCTTTTAGTTTGGCTGCTAGCTAAGATTCTCCTTTAGCCATTTCTTTTTCAATACTGTTTTTCCAGGCTTTTTTTTCTTCTTCAGAACAAGTTTTAAGCTTAGATTTTTTTATTAAATGGGTGAGTTTAGTGTTTTTGGAAGTGTACTTGCGGCAGGGTTTGCATAAAAGCAAATGCATAAGCATTGATAGTTTTTCGCGTGTTCCAGCCTCGTTATATTGGCTTTTGTCGCAGCAATTTTCTGCTTTTGAACAGTCAAAAATGAAAAATTTTCTTTTCGGCATAACTTAGAACCAGTTTTTTTCAAGGCATGCGGCCAATGCGGTGCGCGCCCTGTGAATGATTACCCAAAGGTTAGACGGACTAATATTGAATTCTTTACATACGGCCTCAGTATCAGCCTCATCAATGGTTTTCATCTTAAAGATGGCCGCGTGTTTTTCGTTTATTTGATCGAGACACTCTAAAATAGCCATTCCCAACTCGGTGTTTTCCATCTCATCTTCGGCAGTACGATCAAAAGGATCGGCTACCTGTTCCTCCATCCAATCGCCATTATTTTCAGAATCTGAATAATTGATGCGCACTTCAGCCTGACCTTTTATAGAGTTTATCTTTCGGTAATAATCTATGATTTTTCGCTTCAAAATAGAAATAAGCCAGGTTCGCTCTGTAGCTCTTCCTTCAAAATTATCTTTAGAATTAAGGCCTGCAAGAAAAGTTTCAGAAATTAAATCGTTTGCCACCTCGCGATCGTTAACCCTAACAATGGCGTAATTAAACAGGTAGTCAGAATATTTATTCACCCATTTTGTAGGATCGAGTTTATGAGTTGGCATAGGCTTGCTTCAAGGTCAAATCAAAATTAACAAAAGTATTTGAATTTATAAGTTATAGATCTTATAAGGTTTTTAAGGCTGAATTGATGAAAAGGAAAAGAGGCTGTTGGAAAAGTCTAATTTCGTCAAGCTGAACTTGTTTCAGCTTCTAACATGTTTAAATTACCAAAATCTTAGATTCTGAAATGAATTCAGAATGACGATTTGAAAATTTTTCAGACAGCCTCTTTAGTTTAATTACTTCTCAATTAATCCCGCGCGTTTTAATAAGGCATCAGGTTTTGGCTCTTTTCCGCGGAATTTCTTATAAAGCGTCATTGGGTGATCTGTGCCGCCCTGGGAAAGTATATTTGTCTTGAATTTATTCGCAACTTCCCTGCTAAAGATCCCATTTTGCTGAAAATACTCAAAGGTATCGGCATCTAATACTTCTGCCCATTTATAGGAATAATATCCTGCAGAATATCCGCCTTGGAAAATATGAGAAAAAGCAGTACTCATACAGTTTTCAGAAACATTTGGAAATAATTTTGTACGTTCAAAAGCTTTGTCTTCGTTTGCTTTAACGTCTTTAATTGCTGAAGGATCTACACCGTGCCAGCTGAGGTCTAACATTCCAAAGCTTAGCTGTCTTACCGTGGCCATTCCTTCCTGGAAATTAGCAGATTCTTTTATTTTTTGAACCAATTCCATAGGAATTACTTCCCCGGTTTCATAATGTTTGGCGAACAACTGAAGCGCTTCCTTCTCATAACACCAGTTTTCTAATAACTGGCTTGGAAGTTCTACAAAATCCCAATAAACATTTGCACCCGATAAACTTGGATATTCAGTATCTCCAAGCATCCCGTGAAGCGCGTGACCAAATTCATGGAAAAGCGTGGTGACCTCGTTAAAAGTTAATAATGAAGGTTGTTTTTTAGAAGGTTTGGTGAAGTTGCAAACAATAGAAATATGCGGGCGTTCTTCCTCGCCATCTTTCTTGTATTGTGATTTGTAACCCGTCATCCAGGCGCCATCCCTTTTTCCCGGCCTTGGGTGAAAATCGGCGTAAAACAGTGCCATTTCTTTATTGTTTTCGTCAAGTACCTGGTAGGTTTTTACATCTTCATGATATTTATCTACATCAAAAACTTCTTTAAAACTAAGGCCGTAAAGTTTTTGAGCTACCGTGAAAACTCCATCTATTACATTCTCAAGTTTGAAATATGGCTTTAGTTTTTCGTCATCGAGATTGAATAATTTCTGCTTTAATTTTTCGCTGTAAAAAGCGGCATCCCATTTTTGTAACTGGTCAATTCCATCCAGATCTTTTGCGAAATTTTCTAATTCTTTGAATTCGCGCTCAGCGGCAGGTTTTGCTTTTTCAAGAATTTCTTCTAAAAAGCTGTTCACTTTTTCGGGAGTTTCAGCCATACGCTCTTCCAATACAAAATGTGCGTGGGTTTTATAACCTAGAAGTTGAGCGCGCTGGTATCTTAATTTAGCAATTTGCAGCACATTTTCCTGGTTGTCTAACTCATCGCCGTGAAATCCTTTTGAGCCAAAAGCAAGTGCCATTTTCTTGCGCAGTTCCCTGTTTTCAGCATATTTCATAAAAGGAAGGTAGCTTGGATATTCTAGGGTGAAGATCCAGCCTTCTTTTTCTTTAGAAGCTGCTACTTGTGCAGCTTCTTCTTTAAAACTTTCCGGTAGGCCTTTTAGATCGTTTTCATCGGTAAGATGTAATTCGAATTTATTGGTTTCGGCCAGTACATTTTGGCCAAAATCTAAGCTTAATTTTGAAAGTTTTTTATCTATATCCCTAAGTTCGTTTTGCTTTTCTATCGGCAAATTGGCTCCGTTTCGCGAAAAAGCCTTGTATTTTCGGTCTAAAAGCGTTTTTTGCTCCGTATTCAGGTCAAGCTGGTCTTTCTTATTATAAACCGATTTCACTTTTTCAAAAAGTGCTTTATTTAGAATAATATCATTTCTGAATTCTGATAAAAGTGGGGAAACTTCCTGTGCGATTTGCTGAATATCTTCATTGGTTTCCGCAGAATTAAGATTGAAAAATATGCTGGTTACTCTATCTAATTTTTCTCCTGAAAATTCTAAAGTTTCAATGGTATTTGGAAAAGTAGCTTCATCGGCATTTGTTGCAATCGCATTAATTTCTTCCCGAGCCATTTCTATGGCTTTTATTATGGCGGGTTTAAAATGCTTATTCTCAATTTTTGAAAATGGAGCGTGATCAAATTCCTGTAAAAGTGGATTATTTTGAGTCGTCATTATCTCTTTTCTTTTAATTATAATTTCAAATTTATCTATTAAACATTTCCTGAGCTATACAGGTAATGTACTTAACCTAAATTTGACGTTTTTAGTAACTTTTTTTAACACAAAACGTTGTTTTTCTTTAAAAAACTGTATATTTCGGCTTTAAAATATTGAACGTTTTAAAATTGTAGTAGCTTTTAAAGTTTTTTCTGGTTTAAATATTTAGAATGGTTAATAAATAATTTGTACAGATTTAGGGGAGTTTACTACAAAGAAAGCCACGTCTCAAGACGTGGCTTTTGTTATTTTTTCACCTTTTTGGCGCCTTCAATAACTTTCTCTTTGAGTCCTTCTTTATAGACTAATATCTTATCTAAAGTACATTTATCTGAAGTTCCAATAATTTGAGCGGCAAGGATTCCTGCGTTTTTTGCTCCGTTTAATGCTACGGTGGCAACCGGAACTCCGCCTGGCATTTGTAAAATAGATAAAACCGAATCCCACCCATCTATAGAATTGCTGGATTTTACCGGCACACCAATTACTGGAAGGGGGGAGAGCGATGCTATCATTCCCGGCAGGTGAGCTGCGCCTCCGGCACCGGCTATAATTACTTTAATTCCACGTTCGTGTGCGGTTTTTCCGTATTCAAATAATTTTTCCGGGGTGCGGTGAGCAGAAACAATATCTACTTCTACTTCCAGGTCAAAACCTTCCAGGATATCTATTGCATCTTGCATTACCGGTAAATCGCTGGTACTTCCCATTATTACTGCTACTTTGCTCATAATTTTATGTTCAAAAACTTCGAAAAGTTTATTATTTGGAAATAACTTTAATTGAATTCTTAACCTGTTCGGCTATTTTTCTTGCTTCGGCCAGGTCTTTATTTACTATAGTTACGTGGCCCATTTTTCTAAAAGGACGGGTGATTTTTTTACCGTAAATATGCGGTGTCACGCCCGGCATTTTCATTATCTTCTCAATATTCTCATAAACCACTTCACCTTCGTGAGCTGCATCACCCACTAAATTTACCATAATTCCGCCCACTTTACTATCGGTATTTCCTAAAGGCAAATCTAAAATTGCGCGAATATGTTGTTCAAATTGGTTGGTGTAACTAGCTTCAATACTGTAATGCCCGCTGTTGTGAGGTCTTGGAGCGATTTCGTTTACCAGGATTTCATCATTATCTGTCTGGAACATTTCTACCGCCAGTAAGCCTACGTGCTCAAATGCTTCGGAAACTTTAACCGCCAGTTCCCTGGCTTTTTGCGCGACGGAATCTTCAATTCTGGCCGGGCAGATTACATATTCTACCTGGTTTGCCGTAGGGTGAAATTCCATCTCAACTGCCGGATAGGTTTTTACTTCTCCTGAAGCAGATCTCGCCACGATCACCGCTAATTCATTTTTAAAAGGAACCAGCGTTTCGGCAATACATTCCGCATCGGGGAGATCGTTTAAAGCTTCTTTATTTTTTATAACCGAAACTCCTTTGCCATCATAACCGCCGGTAGTACTTTTCCAAACAAATGGAAGATTAATTTTACTGTTTTCAAGCGCAGAAATTAATTCTTTTTTATTTGAAAAAACTTCAAAATCAGCGGTTGGAATTTCATGTTTTTTATAGAAATTCTTTTGAATTCCTTTGTTCTGAATTTTCTCTAAAGTTTCAGCTGAAGGATAGGTTTTTATACCTTCATTTTGCAATTGTTTTAAAGCTTCAACATTTACGCCTTCAATTTCAAACGTGAGCACGTCAACTTTTCTTCCAAAGTTAATCACGGTATCAAAATCCATAAGATCGCCGGTTTCAAAATAATCACAAGCAATTTTACAGGGTGCTTCAGGATTTGGGTCTACAACGTTGGTTTGAATGTCGTATTTTCGGGTTTCGTAAAGCATCATTTTACCCAACTGGCCCCCGCCGAGAATTCCCAATTTAAAATCTGAAGAAAAATAATTGATCATACCTTAAAAGTTTCAGCAAAAATAATTTTTTAGGGCAAGCTGTGCTATTATTCTTATGGAAATCTGGCAGTTTGGGTTGTTAAGAATCCTTATCTTTGCCCTTTAAAATTTTTGAGATTTGATAAAACTGCACGATTTAGAGTTTGAGCCTTATATTTCAGAAGAAGAAATCAATGTCGCTATAGATAAAGTGGCCGATAAGCTTAATGAAGATTATAGGGATACCAATCCCATATTTTTAGGAGTACTTAACGGTTCCTTTATGTTTGCAAGTGAAGTTATAAAGAGATTTAATGCAGATTGCGAGGTTAGTTTTGTAAAACTTGGTTCTTACGAGGGCACCAAAACCACCGGAAATGTAAAAACGCTTCTGGGATTAAACCAATCTTTAAAAGACCGGCATGTAATTTTACTGGAGGATATTGTGGATACCGGCAATACGTTAGAAGAAATCAATAAAATTCTTTTAAAAGAGGAAGTGGCCAACTATGAGGTGGCAACCTTATTTTACAAACCTGAAGCTTATAAAAAGGAATTCAATATTAAATACAGGGGAATTGAAATTCCCAATAAATTTATTGTAGGTTATGGCCTGGACTATGACGGTTTAGGTAGAAATCTTACTCAAATCTATAAACTTAAAGAAAACAACATGACAAATTTAGTTTTGTTTGGCCCTCCCGGCGCCGGCAAAGGAACTCAGGCAGACATTCTAAAGGAAAAATATAAACTAATTCACATTTCTACGGGAGATGTTTTTAGACATAATATTAAAGGCGAAACCGAATTAGGCTTGCACGCTAAATCTTTTATGGATAAAGGGCAGTTAGTTCCAGATGAGGTTACAATAAAGATGTTGAATGCTGAAGTTGATAAGAACGAAGGTGCTAACGGTTTTATCTTTGACGGTTTTCCAAGAACTGCAGCCCAGGCTGATGCTTTAGCTGAATTGCTAAAGTTGAAAAATACCGAAGTAACCGCGATGATTGCCTTAGAGGTAGATGATGAGGTTTTGGTTAATAGACTATTGGAACGAGGAAAAACTTCGGGAAGAAAAGACGATGCCGACGAATCTGTGATAAGAAATAGGATTAAAGTTTACTATGACGAAACCGCAATTCTAAAAGAATATTATAAAAAACAAGACAAATATTACGGAGTGGACGGAGTTGGTTCTATTGAAGAAATCACCCAACGTCTTAGCGCCGTAATTGATAAGCTACAAGCTTAATACCTCTTAGAGGCTTGTTACGATTTAAACCTTCTGGGCTTTTCTAGAGGTTTATGATTTAATTTTTAAACTATGACTGAAGGGAATTTTGTTGATTATGTAAAGATTCACGTAGCTTCCGGAAAAGGAGGTAGCGGATCTTCACACCTGCACCGCGAAAAATACGTAGCGAAAGGGGGACCCGATGGTGGTGATGGTGGCCGTGGTGGCCATGTGATTGTGAAGGGAAACAAAAACCTTTGGACGCTTTATCATCTAAAGTTTAAAAGGCATATTCGTGCCGAACACGGTAGCAATGGTAGTAAACAACGCAGCACCGGGGCAGAAGGAGCCGATGAGTACATTGAAGTGCCTTTAGGAACTGTAATTCGCGACACCGAAACCCAAAAAATTATTCACGAAATTACCGAAGACGGCAAAGAATATCTGGTTGCCGAAGGTGGTATGGGCGGCCGTGGAAACTGGCATTTTAAAAGTTCTACGAACCAAACGCCGCGCTATTCTCAGCCGGGAATTGATGGTACAGAGGTAGATATTACGCTAGAGTTAAAAATTCTTGCCGAAGTTGGATTGGTTGGATTTCCAAATGCAGGAAAATCTACTTTACTTTCTGTAATTACCGCTGCAAAACCTAAAATAGCCGATTACGAGTTTACTACTTTAAAACCTAATTTGGGTATTGTAGAATATCGTGATTTTAAAACTTTTGTAGTTGCTGATATTCCGGGGATTATTGAAGGTGCGGCGGAAGGAAAAGGAATTGGCCATAGATTTTTAAGACATATAGAGCGAAATTCTACGCTCTTATTTTTAATTCCGGCAGATGCTCCCAATATTTCTGAACAATATGAAATTCTCTTAGATGAATTGCGAAGATATAATCCGGAGATGTTGGATAAAGATCGCCTTATTGCAATTTCAAAAAGTGATATGCTGGATGCCGAATTAAAATTGGAGATGAAGCACGAATTGGATAAAAATTTAGGTGCCCCTTATTTATTTATTTCTTCGGTAGCTCAACAGGGATTAACCGAGCTAAAGGACAGGTTATGGGAAATGCTAAATAAGGAGACTTCTTAAATCATAAAGTTGAAACACGTAGAGATATCTTGGATTTGTGTTAATCTTTAGATCTTCTGAACGGTTTTTGATTAAATTTAAGCAGCGTGGATTAATTTCAACGCTGCATTTTTTTGTAAAAAAGTCAAAAATTGATTCTTATGAAATTTATAAAGTTACTATTTGTTTGTGCCTTTGTTTCATCCTGTAATACTCCAAAGGCGGTTTATGATTATGATGACACGGTAAGTTTTAATAATTACAAAACCTATCAGCTTTTCCCCGATTTTCAGTCTGGACTTTCGCAATTGGACGAGACCAGGTTAATTAACAGTTTGAGAAACAAGATGGAGAAAGAGGGTTTTTCAACTTCTGAAGAACCTGGCATATATGTAAATGCTTATTCCCGGGAATTTATGGACCGGAACCGAAGCAGTATTGGCGTTGGTATTGGTGGAGGTGGCAGAAGCGGGGGAGTAGGAGTTTCGGG
>NZ_CAXAVR010000093.1:0-10927 GCF_963972535.1 uncultured Salegentibacter sp. | reverse complement strand
TACAATGTTTTGGGGAAACCTGTACAACGCACCAAATTAAGAGGAAAAGAACTTGACGTTTCTTCACTTAGTGCAGGAATTTATATTCTAAAAATCAAGGAAGAAGAAGCCTCTGCCACAAGAAAATTGGTGGTGCGATAATTCAAACTTCAGACATTTCTTAGTTTTCTTAACTTCGCCTCACTAAATTTAACCACGAGAATGTTATCTGAAAGAATTTTTAATATTTCTAATCAGAAAGATTTTAATGAAATTACTCTTGAAGTATTTTCGTATCAATTTCAGCATAATAAGGTTTACCGGGAGTTTTGCGAGTTATTAAATCGAAATCCCGAAAATGTTCAAACCATTGAACAGATTCCATTTTTACCTATAGAATTTTTCAAAAAGAAAAAGGTAATTTCTGGTTTAGCTTCAGAAGAAATAATTTTCACCAGTAGCGGAACTACGGGTTTAAACACCAGTAAACATTACGTAACCAATTTAAAGGTTTACGAGCAAAGTTTTTTAAAAGCTTTTGAACTTTTCTACGGGAAACCAAAAGAAATGGTGGTTTTAGCGCTTTTACCTTCTTATTTAGAACGCCGGGGCTCTTCGCTAATCTATATGGCCGATAGCCTTATAAAACGCAGCAAACATCCTGAAAGCGGATTTTACCTGGACGAACTTGAGAACCTTCAAAAGAAACTTTCAGCACTAGACAAAAGCGGAAAAAAAATTCTTCTTCTGGGCGTATCTTTTGCCCTTCTCGATTTAGTTGAAAATTACGATTTCAACTTAAAGAATACTACTATTATGGAAACCGGTGGGATGAAAGGCCGGCGTAAAGAAATGATTAGGGAAGAACTGCATCAAATTCTTTCTCAAGGTTTTGGAGTAGAAAAGATTCATAGTGAATACGGAATGACCGAGTTACTTTCACAAGCCTATTCAGAAAGAGACGGAATTTTTGGCACTCCACCCTGGATGAAAATCCTTATTCGTGATGCCGAAGATGCGCTAAGCTATCTCCCAGCACATAAAACTGGCGGAATCAACGTAATAGATCTGGCTAATTTTAACTCTTGTTCATTTATTGCTACCCAGGATTTAGGTAGAAAAATCGAGAAAGATCAAACCGAAATTCTCGGAAGATTTGATAATAGTGATATTCGGGGATGTAATCTTCTAATCCTATAAGCTTTCTTCTATCAACATTCGCCAATAAAAACTTAAATATCAGTGCTTTATAGTTAAAGTTTATTAAAGCATGTAAATTTTAAGCAGTTTTCTCGTCTTATTAAATGTAAGATGAATTATGAATAAAATAAGTCTTACAGGCTAAGTGAAATTTTTTCATATTAGATTGGTTAGTTAGTTGCAAGCCCCATAAACGTCCTGTTTATGGGGCTTTGTATTTTATTAAACCAATCAATAGCTTAAAATGCCCTTATAATATAGGTATTCTTCTTTCCTTTATTAATAATTACATATTTATCATTAATAAGATCTTGCGGAGTGATGGTATAATCTTCCTTTACTTTCTCCTTATTTACAGAAACTGAATTTTCTTTAAGCGCCCTTCTGGCTTCACCATTGGATTGCAGAAAATTAGTTTTTGCCGATAAAGCCGCGATCATATCCAGGCCTTCTTCTATTTCGGCTTTAGCTACTTCAGCTTGTGGTACGCCTTCAAATACATCTAAAAATGTAGCTTCATTTAAAGATTTTAAATCGGCTGCGGTACTTTTTCCAAAAAGGACTTCAGAAGCTTTTACCGCGTTCTCAAAATCTTCTCGAGAATGAACCATAACCGTAATTTCTTCGGCTAAAGTTTTTTGAAGCACACGTTTATGTGGCGACTCTTTATGCTCGTCAACAATTTTATCTATTTCGGCTTTACATAACAATGTAAAGATCTTGATATATTTTTCAGCATCAACATCACTGGTGTTTAACCAATATTGGTAGAATTTATAAGGAGAAGTACGCTTTGGATCTAGCCAAACATTTCCGCCTTCGGTTTTCCCAAATTTAGTACCATCAGCCTTTGTAATTAAGGGGCAGGTTAAGGCATATCCTTTTCCATTTCCAATACGGCGAATCATCTCGGTGCCGGTAGTGATATTTCCCCACTGGTCGCTACCGCCCATTTGCAGCGTACAATCTTTTTCCCTAAATAAATGCAGAAAATCGTAACCCTGAACCAACTGGTAAGTAAATTCGGTAAAAGACATTCCCTCGGCAGCATCAGAAGATAAGCGCTTTTTAACCGAATCTTTGGCCATCATATAATTTACCGTAATATGCTTCCCCACATCGCGAATAAATTCCAAAAAACTGAAATTTTTCATCCAGTCGTAATTATTTACCATTTCGGCAGCATTTTCCTCTTCTTTTCCAAATTCCAGAAATTTAGAAAGCTGGTTTTTTATAGCCTGTTGGTTATGCCGTAAAGTTTTTTCGTCAAGCAAATTTCGTTCTGCAGATTTCCCTGATGGATCACCAATCATTCCTGTAGCACCACCCACTAAAGCAAAAGGTTTATGCCCGCAAAGCTGAAAATGCCTAAGCATCATCACGCTCACAAGATGGCCTATATGCAGGGAATCGGCCGTTGGGTCAATTCCAACATAAGCAGCACGCATTCCTTCTTTTAGATGGTCTTCGGTTCCAGGCATGACATCATGCACCATACCTCTCCAGGTAAGTTCTTCTACAAAGTTCTTATTCATAATTCAAATAATTTTGCTCAAAAATAATAGTAAATAAGCTCGGAGCAAGTCCCCGAACCCGTTTTACGAAATAAATATTTAGATTTTCTGGAAAATTTTGGAGATTTAAATCTCAACTATCGAGTAAAGATACCATAAACTCTTATTTTTCCTAAGTGGTTTTGGTATATTTACCACATGATTTTAGTTACAGGCGGCACCGGACTTGTAGGTTCACATTTATTGCTGAATTTATTAAAAGCCAGAAAAAAAGTTAGGGCCCTTCACCGAAAAAATAGCGACCTCGCAGCGGTTGAGCACGTTCTCAACTATTATACTTCTACTGAAGAAGCCAAAAGCTTATTCCAACAAATTGAATGGTTTGAGGCAGATATCACCAACGTACCTCAACTAAATAAAGCTTTTGAAAATATAAAATACGTTTACCACTGTGCTGCGCTTGTTTCCTTTGATCCCGCAGACGATAAAAAGCTGCGAAAAGTAAATATTGAAGGCACTGCAAACATCGTAAACCTTTGTGTTGCTTTTAAAATTGAAAAACTGTGCTATGTTAGCAGTGTTGCTGCACTTGGCAGAAGTTTAAACAACAAAGAGATTAACGAGCGCGCTATGTGGAACCCCGAAGAAGACCATAGCGATTATGCAATTTCTAAATACGGTGCCGAAATTGAAACCTGGAGAGGCTCACAAGAAGGCGTACCAACGGTAATAGTAAAACCCGGAATTATTATAGGACCAGGCTTTTGGAAAGAAGGTACGGGTCAAATTTTTTCTAAAATTGATAAAGGATTGAACTATCACTTTCCTAAAATAGCCGGTTTTGTTGGGGTAAAAGATGTAGTAAATGTAATGCAGCAGCTAATGGAAGCTGAAATAAAAAATGAAGCTTATATCCTGGTTTCTGAAAATATAAGTTTTAAATCTGTTTTTGAGCAAACTGCAATCGAATTGAATAAAACTGCACCTAAAAAAGCGCTTAAAAAATGGATGCTTTGGGTAGGTTGGTTTTTTCAGAAAGTTGGTGGATTTTTTTGCGCAAAAAGACAAATTACCAAAAACACGGTAAAAACCCTTTTCCAACATTCAAAATATTCAAACAAAAAAATTAAAGAAAGCCTGGGTTTTGAATTCACCCCAATAAAAAATGTAATTGCAGAAACAGCTAAATTCTACAAACAGGATAAATCTTAGTCTCGCGATCTTGGTTGAGGCAAACTGTCTAAAACACTCCTGCTAAGCGAATCTTTTTCTTTAGCTAAGGAATCAGGAATTTCTTCAATTTCCTTATCAGGGTTTAAAGAATCTTTTTCTACTCCCAGTGAATCACGTCTTACTTTTGCAATAGAATCTTTAATTCGTTGTTCTTGCTTTTGCAGTGTATCTAGCTCAATTTTTAATTTTTCAAAACGATTCTTTACACTATCGTAGATGCGCTGATAAATTTCAAAGTTATCGGCATAATAATCGTTGCTACGCTTAAACTGAACGCTATCTATATCGTATTTCTCGAAGATATATTCCTGGCCTCTAATCCCGGTATTTTCGAACATACGCTTATTAAAATTCCTGGCCGATTGCATTATGGAAACTTCGACAATTATATCTATCATTTTATCTTCAGGAATAAGATTTTCTGGCCTTTCAGATTCATCAATATTCTGGCAGGCAGCAAATGCTGCAACTATAAAAAACAGGAAGAAGATTTTTTTGCACATATTATCGGTCAAACTGCAAACGCTCTGCCACATTCGCAAAAGGCTGATGTTTAAAATTCTTATACACCAAATTACCGTTCACAAAAGTGTGTGTAACCCTAGATTTAAAGGTTACCCCCTCAAAAGGAGACCAGCCACATTTATACTGAATATTATCTGGCTGTACAGCCCACGGCGCGTTTAGATCTACCAGCACCAAATCGGCTTTGTAACCCTCTCTAATAAATCCGCGATCTTTTATCTCAAACAAAATAGCCGGATTATGACACATTTTTTCTACAATCTTTTCTAAAGAAATTTTCTCCTGATGGTAGAACTGCAACATTGCAGCAAGCGAATGTTGTACCAACGGGCCACCACTTGGTGCCTTGGTATATACATTTTTCTTTTCTTCTTTAGTATGCGGAGCATGGTCTGTAGCTACCACATCCAAAAGATCATCGTTTAAAGCTTTCATTAAAGCTTCCTGATCCTTTTTAGTTTTAACCGCAGGATTCCATTTAATCAAAGTTCCTTTTTTCTTATAGTCAGAATCATTGAACCAAAGATGATGTATACAAACCTCAGCCGTAATTTTTTTGTCTTTAAGTTTCTTTTTATTGCTGAATAAACTCAATTCTTTTGCTGTAGAAACGTGAAAAACGTGTAATCTCGCGCCGGTTTTTTTGGCCAAAGCTACCGCTCTGGATGAAGACTTATAACAAGCTTCTTCGCTCCTAATTTGTGGATGCAACTCAATTGGAATATCATCGCCAAAGCGCTCTACACATTCCTGTAAGTTTTTCTGAATAGTTTCTTCGTCTTCACAATGCACAGCGATTAACAATGGAGATTTTGAGAAAATTTGCTCTAAAGTTTTTTCGTCGTCTACCAGCATATTTCCTGTAGAAGAACCTAAAAACAGTTTTAAAGCTGCTGTGGTTTTAGGATCTACTTTTAGAATTTCTTCCAGGTTATCGTTAGTACCACCAAACATAAAAGAGTAATTGGCATAAGATTTTGCTGCAGCCAATTCAAACTTCTTTTCTAATTCTTCTATGGTGGTAGTTTGCGGAAGCGTATTGGGCATTTCTATAAATGAAGTAATTCCACCAGCCACAGCCGCACGAGATCCCATTTCTAGGTTATCTTTATGGGTAAGCCCCGGCTCCCTAAAATGCACCTGATCGTCTATTACACCAGGTAACAAATGGGTTCCTTCGGCATCAAAGATTTGTACATCTGGGGATTTGGCACTAATGCTTTCGGCAATTTCTACAATTATTCCACCTTCAATAAAAACATCGGCTTCTTTAATTTTACCCTCGTTTACAATCTTCGCGTTCTTGATTAAGACTTTCTTCATTTCAATTTAATCTGCTTAAAAAGACTTTTAATCTTCATTATTATTACCCCAAAAATGGCTTCAGAAATTATGGAGCCACTCATTTTTGAAGTTCCTCGTGTTCTATCTGTAAAGATTACGGGAACTTCTTCTAAATTATATTTTAGCAAATATGCTTTAAACTTCATTTCTATCTGGAAGGCATAGCCAACAAATTGTATGCTATCCAAATCTATTGTCTCCAGCACTTTTCTTTTATAACAAACAAAACCGGCGGTGGTATCGTGAATATCCATTCCGGTAATAAATCTTACATATTTAGATGCCAGCCAGGATAATAAAACCCTGCTCATAGGCCAGTTAATTACATTTACCCCGGTTTTATATCGGGAACCTATGGCAACATCGGCATTATTCCTTTTGCAGGTATTGTATAATCTTATAAGATCGTTAGGATTATGAGAAAAATCGGCATCCATCTCAAAAACATACTCGTAATCCCTTTGCAGCGCCCATTTAAAACCGTGAATGTAAGCCGTTCCCAAGCCTAATTTCCCAACTCTTTCTTCAAGAAAAAGACTATCATGAAATTCGGCTTGCAGGGTTCTTACCAGGGTTGCAGTGCCATCGGGAGAATTATCATCTACCACCAAAATATGAAATTGTGTAGGTTGGGAAAACACGTTTCTAACCAGCCGCTCAATGTTTTCAATTTCATTAAAGGTGGGTATAATGACTATCCCCTTTACCATCTTATCAATTTTTGCACAAATGTATGCATTTTAAATCTTCGTTTCCCGGCATCACCTTCAAGTTTTAACCTCAAAATAATTATACATTTGCAAAAAAAGTTTTAATCCTGGAAGCCATAGAAAGACATATTGTTTCACTAGACTGGATCACCCTCACGCTAATGGGTGCATTTCTATTACTGGCTATTGTAAGAACAGTATATCCACAACGTTTTGAGGATTTTCTTTCACTGCTTTCCTCTAACAAATTTATGATGTTTAGAGGAAAGAAGAACAAAGCTTTTCATCCTTTTAACATTTTGCTTTTCTTTGTTCACCTCATCTCTTTTTCCCTGCTTTTCTACCTGTTTTTCAGTTTCTTTTGGAAGGACACAACTTTAAACCCGGCTTTTGTTTTTATACGTATTGCTACTGCTTATGGTAGTTTTGTTCTATTAAAATTTGGGCTGGAAAAAATAGTTGGCAACGTTTTTAATTTAGACCCGCAAATAGATTCTTATCTCTATCAAAAAATAAGCTACCGCAATTTTATAGGACTTATATTATTAATCCCTAGCTTAATATTCGTCTATACCTTTACTCCTACCGCTTTTGCCCTATATACTTTATTGGGTATTTTAGTCCTAAGCAATATTTTTAGCCTGTTATTAATCTACCGGGAAAATCAAAACCTTATTACTGGCAATTGGTTTTATTTTATTTTGTACCTTTGCGCTCTCGAAATTGCCCCCTATATTATTTTGTACAAGCTAATTACAATTTAAACAAAGGACCAAATAAAAGTATTGATATATGAAAGTGAAAACAATTTTAGTTTCCCAGCCCGAACCTAAAGTAGAGAACTCTCCTTATTTTGAGCTTGAGGAAAAACAAAAAGTAAAAATTGATTTCATCCCTTTTATTCACGTAGAAGGTGTTTCTTCTAAGGAAGTACGCCAGCAAAAAGTAGATCTTACTAAATATTCTGCAATTATTCTTACCAGCCGTAATGCTGTAGATCATTTTTTTAGAATCGCCGAAGAATTGCGTTTTAAGGTGCCAGACACCCTGAAATACTTTTGTTTAAGTGAAGCTGTAGCTTACTATTTGCAAAAATATGTAGTTTACCGCAAGCGGAAAATTTATGTTGGAAAAAGAACTTTTGCCGATCTTTCCCCGCTTATTAAGAAATACAAGAACGAAAAGTTTTTACTTCCGTCTTCAGATATGCTGAAGCCAGATGTTCCAAAAACGCTAAACAAATTGGGCGTAGAATGGAAACAAGCTACGTTTTACAAAACCGTGGTAAGTGACCTTTCTAACCTACGCGATGTAACCTATGATATCCTGGTATTTTTTAGCCCAAGCGGAATCAAATCTTTATTTGAAAATTTCCCAGACTTTGAGCAGAAAGAAACAAAAATTGCGGTATTTGGAAATACAACCATAAAGGCAGCAAAAGAACACGGGTTAACCGTTAATATAAAAGCGCCAACTCCAGATACCCCATCTATGACCATGGCGTTGCAAAAATATATTGCAGAAGCAAATAAGAAATAACCTATAGAAGAATTTTAAACCTCACTCTAGTGAGTTAAGATTACCTTCCATTTATATTTTTTTAAATAAAAAATCCGGTGCATTTTACACCGGATTTTTTTTGAATCAATTAACTAATTAAAAATAATGCTAGGATGAAGTTGGCCCGCCGGCCATAATTTCATCATTAGCATATGCTTCAAACTTTTCAAAGTTCTTTTTAAAGGAATTTGCCAGTTCTCCTGCTTTTTTATCATAAGCTGCAGTATCTTTCCAGGTATTTCTGGGATTTAAAACTTCTGCAGGCACGTTAGGACAATTTAATGGCATCTGTAGCCCGAACATATTATGCGTACTAAATTCCGCATCTTTTAATTCGCCATTTAGCGCAGCGCTAATCATAGCCCGGGTATATTTTAATTTCATTCGGTTTCCGGTACCATATGGCCCACCGGTCCATCCAGTATTAATTAACCAAACATTTACTCCGGCTTCTTTCATTTTAGCGCTTAACATTTCGGCATATTTTGTAGGGTGCAAAGGCATAAAAGGCGCACCAAAACAGGCTGAAAAACTTGGTACAGGTTCATCTATTCCAGCTTCGGTACCCGCAACTTTTGCCGTATAACCGCTTATAAAATGATAAGCCGCCTGGCCCGGCGTAAGTTTACTTATTGGGGGCAAAACCCCAAAAGCATCGGCGGTTAAAAAGAATATATTCTTGGGATTTTCACCTACCGATGGCACCTGAATATTATCTATATGATGAATAGGATAACTAACTCTTGTATTTTGAGTTATGCTGGTATCAGAAAAATCTACATTCCCGTCCTCGTCCAAGATTACATTTTCCAAAATAGCTCCCGGCTTGATGGCTCGGTAAATATCTGGTTCATTTTCTTCGGTAAGGTTTATCACCTTAGCGTAGCAGCCCCCTTCAAAATTAAAAATTGTATTTTCTTTGGTCCAACCGTGTTCATCATCACCAATTAGTTTTCTGTCAGGATCTGCAGATAAAGTGGTTTTTCCCGTTCCCGAAAGTCCAAAAAATATGGCGGTATCACCATCTTCACCAACATTAGCAGAGCAATGCATTGGAAGCGTATTTTTATCTACCGGAAGTATAAAATTTAAGGCTGAAAATATTCCTTTTTTAATCTCCCCTGTGTAGCCGGTTCCACCAATTAAAGCAATTTTTTTTCTGAAATTAAGAATAGCAAAATTCTCCTGGCGCGTTCCATCTACTTCAGGATTTGCCTTAAAACCGGGAGCGTTAAGAATTAGCCATTCTTCCTTAAAGCTTTCGAGTTCCTTTTCTTCCGGCCTTAAAAACATATTATAGGCAAACATATTAGACCAGGGATACTCATTTACCACCCTAATATTTAAGCGGTATTTTTCTTCGGCGCAGGCATAGGCATCGCGAGCGTAAATTTCCTTATCAGAAAGGTAATTGGCAACCTTATCATAAAGTTTGTCGAATTTGGCAGCATCAAAAGGAATATTGATATCTCCCCACCAAACTTTGTCGCGGGTAATTTCATCTTTTACAATAAAACGATCTTTTGGCGATCTCCCGGTATAAGCTCCCGTGTTAATAGCCAGGGCGCCCGAATTTGTTTCGGTACCAAGACCATGTTCTAAAGTATCGTAATGAAGTTCTTCAGGAGATAACTGGTAGTGTACCGTTGCATTTCTGATCCCGTAGTTTTCTAACGAAATCGTTTTCGTAGTTTGGGTGTGTGCAAGCATAAATTTAAAGTGTGTGGTTTGTTATGGGTACAAAATTATAAATCTTATACACATAAACTGCTAAACTTTCTTAAATTATTTAGACTTAAATTTTATGAATTCCACCAGTAAAAAAATCCACGCGGCTATTAATAGCGTACCTCCCAGCGGGGTCACTAATGCAATTGCCGTAAAATCTATAGTTGTTAAATTATTGGTGGCGAGTAAATATATAGATCCAGAAAAGCAAATTACGCCAAATAGGAGCAGATAAAAGATTGGTTTTTGAAAACGAAATGAGGGCATTTTAAAACCTCCAATAAAAAGAAGTAACAAACCATGATACATTTGATATTTAACCCCCGTTTCAAAAGAATCTCTTGCTACGGCATCTAATAATGGTTTTAAGCCATGTGCACCAAAAGCACCAATTATTACTGCTAAAAGTCCAAAAATTGCCCCGGTTATTAAAAATTTCCTATTCATTTAGGTTATTTTTTATGAGTTAAAGATTTAATACATTCGTAAACCACTACACAAAACTAATTTATTTTATGAACAACATTTTAATAATCGGGGCAGGAAAATCTACTTCTGTCCTAATCGACCATCTTTTGTCCAAAGCCGGGACAGAAGATCTCTTTTTAAGAATTGGAGATATTAATCTTGATAATGCTAAAAAAGCCTGCAAGAATAAAAAACATTGCGAAGCTTTTCATTTAGATGTTTTTAATGCTGAAAGCAGGGAAAACGCGGTGAAAAGTGCCGATATCGTGATTTCCATGCTTCCGGCGAGATTTCATATAGAAGTTGCCAAAGCTTGCGTAAAGTTCAAAAAGAATATGGTGACCGCCTCTTACATAAGCAAAGAAATGAAAGCTTTAGATGAAGAAGTAAAACAAAACGGACTCATATTTATGAATGAAATTGGGGTAGATCCCGGTATTGATCATATGAGTGCAATGCAGGTTATAGACCGTATTCGTGATAAAGGCGGAAAAATACTTTTATTTGAATCTTTTACTGGCGGCCTTGTAGCTCCTGAAAGCGATACCAATCTCTGGAATTATAAATTTACCTGGAACCCAAGAAATGTAGTAGTTGCCGGGCAGGGCGGCGTGGCCGAGTTTATACAGGAAGGAAAATATAAATACATTCCTTATCACCGTTTAT
>NZ_CAXAVR010000092.1:0-11018 GCF_963972535.1 uncultured Salegentibacter sp. | reverse complement strand
TGGTATAATTATCAAATTATTAGAAATTCAGCTTAAAACATTTAAAACACAAAAAATCCTTCAATAAATTAAGAATTTTTCAAAAGCCCGAAATTTAACGAATTTCGGGCTTTTTCTTACTGTAACTTTTCTTCTTGAAAATACCTTTTCAGCTATCGTAATTAAAACACGGTTAAAACCCTGTTAAACAGTTATTTAAGTTAATTGTTTTTACTCCGAAAGTAGTGCTTTCTATACTGCAAATTACCTGTTGAATTCTTATCGGCTTACTTTTAATCTTTAAATCACACGAAGAAGAATAAGTAATGCACAATAAATTCAGTAAAGTTTTAACACAAAGCGATTCGCAACCGGCATCACAGGCAATGTTGCACGCTATAGGTCTAACCAAAGAAGATTTTAAAAAACCATTTGTGGGTATTGCCAGTACCGGTTACGAGGGTAATCCGTGTAATATGCATCTTAACGATTTGGCAAAATTGGTTAAGAAAGGTGCAAATGAAAACGAACTTGTTGGTTTAATTTTTAATACTATTGGCGTAAGCGACGGGATTTCTATGGGAACCCCGGGAATGCGTTATTCGCTGCCATCCCGTGATATTATTGCCGATTCTATGGAAACGGTAATCCACGCGATGTCTTATGATGCGTTAATCACCGTGGTAGGATGCGATAAAAATATGCCCGGTGCGCTTATGGCAATGCTGCGAATTAACCGTCCTGCTATTTTAGTGTATGGTGGTACAATTGCATCAGGATGTCATAATGGTAAAAAACTGGATGTGGTTTCTGCTTTTGAAGCCTGGGGAGCAAAAACTGCCGGGGATATAGATAAAGAGGAATACGATAGTATAATTGAAAAAGCCTGCCCTGGTGCAGGTGCCTGCGGCGGAATGTACACCGCGAACACTATGGCTTCTGCAATTGAAGCTTTGGGAATGGCCCTGCCTTATAATTCCTCAAACCCTGCGGTAGGAGAAGAAAAGAAAACTGAAAGTGAGGAAGCCGGGAAAGCGGTGCGCCTGCTAATTGAAAAAGATATTAAGCCTCGTGATATTGTGAATCGTAAATCGTTGGAAAACGCGATTCGTTTACTTACGGTTCTAGGTGGATCTACCAATGCGGTATTACACTTTTTGGCAATTGCGAAATCGGCCGAAGTTGATTTTAGTTTAACAGATTTTGAAAAAATATGTGATAGCACTCCGTTTTTAGCCGATCTAAAGCCAAGCGGAAAGTATGCGATGGAAGATGTGCATAGAATTGGCGGAATTCCAGCGGTTCTAAAATATATGTTGAAGAACGATATGCTTCACGGCGATTGTTTGACGGTAACTGGAAAAACTCTTGCCGAAAACCTTGCCGATGTTCCAGATATGGAAGAAGGTCAGGATGTATTTAGACCTTTAGATAACCCGATCAAGAAAACAGGTCATATTAGAATTCTTTACGGAAATCTAGCTGAAGGCGGATCGGTAGCGAAAATTACCGGAAAAGAAGGTTTGCAATTTACCGGAACGGCTAAAGTTTTTAATAGTGAATATGATGCTAACGATGGAATTTCAGAAGGAAAAGTAAAAAAGGGGGATGTCGTCGTCATTCGGTATGAAGGACCAAAAGGCGGTCCCGGAATGCCGGAAATGTTGAAACCTACTTCAGCAATAATGGGAGCAAAACTCGGTAAAGATGTGGCTTTAATTACTGACGGAAGATTTTCTGGAGGAACTCACGGTTTTGTCGTCGGGCACATTACCCCGGAAGCCCAGGAAGGTGGTTTGCTGGCCTTCCTGAAAGATGGAGATCAGATTACCATAAACGCTGAAACCAATAAAATTGAAGTTGCGCTTTCAGCAGAAGAAATAGAGAAAAGAAAAGAAAACTGGAAAGCCCCCGCTTTAAAATTTAATAAGGGTGTGCTTTACAAATATGCAAGAACGGTTTCTTCGGCCTCACAAGGTTGTGTTACCGACGAATTTTAATAAGGTGAATTATGGAAGTTAAAACAGCTAGTTTCGAAAAAACGGCTTCCCCAAAAGCAACCACGGTTTCAGGAGCTGAGGCGGTGATAAAATGTTTGCTTGAGGAAGGGGTGGATACGCTTTACGGCTATCCCGGCGGAGCAATTATGCCCGTTTATGATGAATTGTATAAATACCAAACCCAAATTCACCACGTCCTCACGCGCCACGAACAAGGCGCAACACACGCGGCACAGGGTTATGCAAGAGTAAGTGGAAAAGTAGGAGTAGCGATGGCTACTTCAGGTCCCGGAGCCACGAATTTGGTCACAGGAATTGCCGATGCGCAAATAGATTCTACGCCAATGGTGTGTATCACCGGGCAGGTAGGTTCGCATTTACTGGGAAGTGATGCTTTTCAGGAAACCGATATTATTGGAATTTCCACGCCTATTACCAAGTGGAATTATCAAATTACAAAAGCAGAAGAAATTCCGGAAATTCTGGCAAAAGCATTTTTTATTGCCCGCTCTGGAAGACCGGGGCCTGTATTGATAGATATTACTAAAGATGCGCAGTTTGCTACCCTTGATTTTTCGTATAAAAAATGTTCAGGGATTAGAAGTTACAAACCTAAACCTGAGATCAATTTATTAGAAGTTGAGAAAGCGGCTGAAGCAATGAATAACGCTAAAAAACCTATGATTGTTTTTGGTCAGGGTGTGATCTTAGGTGGTGCTGAAGAATTATTCAAAAAAGTTGTAGAGAAATCGGGTATTCCGGCGGCGTGGACTATTTTAGGACTTTCGGCTATGCCTACCGATCATCCTTTAAATGTGGGAATGGTAGGAATGCATGGCAATTACGGTCCCAATGTCTTAACAAATGAATGCGATGTGCTTATCGCTATAGGAATGCGTTTTGACGACAGGGTAACCGGAAATTTAGAGAAATATGCCAAACAGGCAAAAGTGATCCATTTTGAAATAGATCCAGCTGAAATTAACAAAAACGTACACGCCGATATTCCGGTTTTAGGGAATGTAAACGAAACACTTAAAGTTTTATTAGAACTTTTAAAACCGAATAAACACGAAGCCTGGCATCAAAAATTCAAGGAGCATTATAAAATTGAATTTGATAAAATCATTAAAAATGATCTAAATGCCGAACGCGGCAAAATTGGAATGGCCGAGGTTATTGATGAGATTAATAAATGCTCTCAAGGAAACGCGGTAATTGTTTCAGATGTTGGCCAGCATCAAATGGTGGCCTGTCGTTATTCAAAATTCAACCAAACCCGAAGTAATGTAACTTCCGGCGGACTCGGAACAATGGGGTTTGCGCTTCCGGCGGCTATTGGAGCCAAAATGGGAGCCCCAGAGCGCGATGTGGTTGCAGTAATTGGAGATGGTGGTTATCAAATGACTATTCAGGAATTAGGAACTATTTTTCAGACAAAAGTTCCTGTGAAAATTGTGGTTTTAAATAACGATTTTCTTGGAATGGTGCGGCAGTGGCAGCAATTGTTTTTTGAGAAACGATATGCTTCTACAGAAATGATTAATCCCGATTTTATAACAATTGCCAAAGGTTATCATATTAAGGCCAAACAAGTTAGTAAAAGAGAAAATTTAAAAGAAGCGGTTACGGAAATGATGCAATCTAACGAAGCTTATTTCCTAGAGGTAAAAGTTGAACAGGAAGAAAATGTTTTCCCTATGGTTCCTACCGGGGCTTCAGTTTCTGATATAAGATTAGAATAATGGAAAAGAAAAATTTTACGGTTTCGGTTTATACCGAAAACAACATAGGTTTGTTGAGCCGAATTGCTGCTATTTTTCAGAAAAGGCATATTAATATAGAGAGTATTACAGCCTCCAGAAGTGAGGTAAACGGAGTGATGCGCTTTATAATCGTGGTGCAGGTTACCGAAGATCAGGTTAAGAAAATAGTTGGTCAAATAGAAAAGCAAATTGAAGTCATAAAAGCTTTTTATCATACCGATGAGGAAATGATCTACCAGGAAACTGCGCTTTACAAAATAAATTCAGCCGAGTTTGTTGATGATCTTAATATCCAGGATTTTATAAAGGAATCTAATGCACGTATCGTGACGGTTACGCCTAAGTTTTTTGTGATTGAAAAAACCGGAAAACGCCACGAAACCGATAGCCTCTACGAAAAATTAAAACCTTATGGATTGATGCAGTTTGTACGTTCAGGCACTATTGCCGTAACTAAGAACGAAATGCCAATCTCGAACATTTTAGAACAATTTGATACAACCAATTAAATAAAAGTGATGACGAATTATTTTAACAGTCTTTCTTTACGTGAACAATTAGCCCAATTAGGAACCTGTAGGTTTATGGGTAGTGATGAATTCAGCGACGGAGTGGCTGCTTTAAAAGGAAAAAAGATAGTGATTGTGGGCTGCGGCGCTCAAGGCCTTAACCAGGGTTTGAATATGCGAGACAGCGGCCTGGATATTTCTTATGCGCTTCGTGAAGGTGCTATTAAAGAAAAACGACAGTCATTTAAAAATGCTTCAGAAAATAATTTTAAGGTGGGTACCTATGAAGAACTGATTCCTACAGCCGACCTGGTAATTAACCTAACGCCAGATAAGCAACATACTTCTGTTATAAAAGCGATTCAACCGCATATTAAAAAAGACGCGGTGCTTTCTTATTCTCACGGCTTTAATATCGTAGAAGAAGGAATGAAGATTCGGGAAGATATCACCGTAATTATGGTGGCACCAAAATGCCCCGGAAGTGAAGTTAGAGAAGAATACAAAAGAGGTTTTGGAGTGCCGACACTTATTGCGGTACATCCGGAAAACGATCCTCAGGGAATTGGTTTTGAATGGGCTAAAGCTTATGCCGTTGCTACCGGTGGCGATAAAGCCGGGGTTTTAGAGTCTTCTTTTGTGGCTGAAGTAAAATCTGACTTAATGGGAGAACAAACCATTTTATGCGGATTGCTACAAACGGGTTCTATTTTAAGTTTTGATAAGATGGTTGCCGAAGGCGTAGAACCTTCGTATGCTTCAAAATTAATTCAATATGGGTGGGAAACCATTACCGAAGCTTTAAAGCACGGTGGTATTACTAATATGATGGATAGGCTTTCGAATCCGGCGAAGATAAAGGCCGATGAGATTTCCGAAGAATTAAAACAAATAATGCGTCCGCTTTTTCAAAAACATATGGACGATATTATTTCAGGAGAATTTAGTAGCCGAATGATGCGCGATTGGGAAAATAATGATAAGGAATTATTGGAATGGCGTGCTGCAACCGGGGAAACAGCTTTTGAAAAATCCGAAGCAACTTCTGAAGAAATAAAAGAACAGGAATATTTTGATAAAGGTGTTTTATTGGTAGCCTTTGTAAAGTCCGGTGTAGAACTGGCTTTTGAAACTATGGTAGAAGCTGGGATTGTTGCAGATTCGGCTTATTATGAATCTTTACACGAAACTCCTTTAATTGCCAACACTATTGCCAGGAAGAAATTGTTTGAGATGAACAGGATTATTTCTGATACGGCCGAATATGGTTGCTATTTATTTGACCATTCAGCAAAACCGCTTATTAAGGATTATGTAAATGGCTTACCAAAAGAGGTTATAGGTCATTCCTTTGGAACCGATTATACCGGAGTAGATAATCAGCAGTTAATAGCCGTGAATGATGAAATTAGGCAACACCCGGTTGAAAAAGTAGGAGGAAGGCTTAGAAAAGCAATGACTGCAATGAAAAAAATACAGGAATAAAATGGATACTTTGCTGGCAGATAAAAAAATATATAAACCTCAGTTAGAAGCTGTAAAAGAAGCGGCCGAGCGCATCTCTAAAGTGGTGGTTAAAACCCCTTTGATGCAATCTTTTACCTATAGCAAGAAATTTTCAGCAAATGTAATGCTGAAAAGGGAAGACTTGCAACAGGTACGTTCGTATAAAATTCGGGGAGCTTATAATAAGATTTCGAGCCTTCCGCAAGAACAGCTGGATAAAGGGGTTATTTGTGCCAGCGCAGGGAATCACGCCCAGGGTGTAGCTTTTGCCTGTAATAAACTGCAGGTAAAGGGCGTGATCTATATGCCTATTACCACCCCAAGGCAAAAAGTGGAACAAACAAATATGTTTGGTGGCGATTGGGTTGAAGTTGTTTTAAAAGGAGACACTTTTGACGATTCGTTTAAAAGTTCTATGAAACATGCCGATAAATTCGGGTTGGTTTTTATTCACCCTTTCGATGATGAAAAGGTGATTGAAGGCCAGGCCACTATTGGTTTGGAAATTCTGGAGCAAGCTAAGGAACCTATAGATTATGTTTTTGCACCCCTTGGTGGTGGTGGACTCTTAGCAGGATTGTCATCAATGTTCAAAGAACTTTCGCCAAATACTAAGATTATTGGGGTAGAGCCGGAAGGTGCACCTTCTATGACTTCCTCTTTAAAAGAAGGAAAACTGGTAGAATTAAAATCCATTGAGCGTTTTGTGGATGGTGCCGCGGTGCAGAAAGTCGGGAGCCGAAATTTTGAAATTTGTAAGCAAAATCTTGATAAAATGATCACGGTTCCTGAAGGGAAAATTTGCCAAAGTATCCTGGATCTTTATAATCAGGATGCTATTGTTGTGGAACCTGCCGGGGCGATGGCCATAAGTGCCCTTGATTTTTTTGCTGAAGAAATAAAGGGAAAAAACGTGGTGTGTATTGTAAGCGGAAGCAATAACGATATCACCCGAACTGCCGAGATCAAAGAAAGAGCTTTGTTGTACGCGGGACTTAAACATTATTTTGTGATTAGTTTTCCGCAGCGAGCCGGAGCTTTAAAAGATTTTCTGGAAAAAGTTTTAGGACCTAAAGACGATATCACCCATTTTGAATACTCAAAAAAGCATCATCGTGAAAACGCCCCGGCGGTAGTTGGGATAGAATTAAACGATCCTGCCGATTTTGAGCCACTGGTAGCCAGGATGAAAGCGAAAAATTTTTACGGGGAATATCTTAACGATAAGCCTAATTTGTTTCAATATTTGGTATAAATATTTTGTTGGTTAAAATAATTATGTACTTTTACACTATGCTTTCAATGAGACAAATAATATTTCCCGTTTTTCGCTTCTTCCCGCGCCGCCGCAGGTAAGAAGTTAATCGCATTATTCTTTTTTTAATATTATTTGATTTTAATTATAACTTGAAAGATCCACAAAATATACCGTCCAATTTAAATTTCAGAATCACTTCTGAGATTACACCTATTCGCCGCCGCTTCCCGCGTCGCACCTTGGTGCGTGTATAATTTAATGGAACTTAGGTGAGTCCGGTTCCCCTTTCAAAAAGAACAAATCAAATTTATTTTCTCACTAATTTCTTAGCAAATGAAGATTGTCATTGCTAATAAATCTCACGCTCAATATGCTGAGATTATTTGTACAACTATAGAAGAATCTGCAAAGGTTAGAGGCACGGGTATTGCCCGCAGAACCCCTGAATATATCATTGGTAAAATGGAAAAGGGTAATGCTGTCATTGCCTTAGACGGCGAAAAATTTGCCGGTTTCTGCTATATCGAAACCTGGAGCCACGAAAGATATGTGGCAAACTCAGGCTTAATTGTACACCCAGATTTCAGGAACCAGGGATTGGCCAAAGATATTAAAGAAGTGGTTTTTAACCATTCCAGGAAAATGTATCCCAATGCTAAAATCTTCGGGATCACTACCGGTTTGGCCGTGATGAAAATAAATTACGAACTTGGATATCAACCCGTAACCTTTTCTGAACTTACCGATGATGATGCCTTTTGGAAAGGCTGCCAAACCTGTAAGAATTACGATATCTTAACCAGGACCGAGCGCAAAATGTGCCTTTGCACAGGAATGATGTATGATCCGGAAAGAAAAAAGGATGCAAAAAAAGGAGATAAAAAGGAAAGCTTAAATGATAAAGCTTTTAAAAGGTTGAAAAATATAAAACAGACCTTGTTTTATAAAAAAGAGAAAAACGGAAATTAAATAGCTTCATCCCTTTTTAAGGGAAGGTGGCAGCGAAAGCCTGACGGAAGGGTTAAATCATCCCGCACGCCTTTCAGGGAAGAGAAGCATAAAATATTAGTGAATTCGTGGCGAACCCTACGATTTAAATTTAAAAAATGAAAAAAGTAGTTATAGCATACAGTGGAGGTTTAGACACTTCTTATTGCGCAAAATATTTATCTAAAGAAGAAAATTTTGAGGTCCACGCCGTGAGTGTAAATACCGGCGGATTTTCAGAAGAAGAATTGAAGAAAATTGGAGAAAATGCACAAAAAATAGGAGCAAAAACCTATAAAAATATTGATGCGGTTTCTTCATTTTACCAAAAAGTGGTAAAATATTTAATCTTCGGAAATGTCTTAAAAAACAATACCTATCCACTTTCAGTAAGTGCAGAACGAATTGTACAGGCCATAGAGATAGTGAATTACGCAAAAAGTATTAATGCTAAATATATAGCGCACGGGAGTACAGGTGCCGGAAACGACCAGGTAAGATTTGATATGATCTTTCAAATTATTGCTCCCGAAATTGAGATAATCACCCCAATTAGGGATAAACAACTCAGTCGCCAGGAAGAGATTGAATACCTGAAGCAGAATGGTGTGGAAATGAATTGGGAAAAATCAAAATATTCGGTAAACAAAGGCCTTTGGGGCACTAGTGTTGGTGGAGCAGAAACGCTTACTTCAGAAAAACCTTTACCTGAAAGTGCTTATCCTTCCCAACTTCAGGAAAAAGAGGCGAAACAAATCAGTTTAAGCTTTACCAAAGGAGAACTTTCCGCGGTTAATGGAAAAGAAAATTCCCCTGAAAAAAATATTGAGATACTTGAAGATATCGCCTCAAAATATGCGATTGGAAGAGATATTCACGTTGGAGATACTATTATAGGAATAAAAGGCAGGGTTGGTTTTGAAGCCGCTGCTGCGCTTATCACCATAAAAGCACATCATTTACTGGAAAAGCATACGCTAAGTAAATGGCAATTACAGCATAAAGATTATTTGGCTAATTGGTACGGGACACATTTACACGAAGGCCAGTATTTGGAGCCCGTAATGAGGGATTTGGAAGCTTTTTTAGAAAGTTCACAGCAGCAGGTAAGCGGAGAAGTTTTCGTCACCTTGCATCCATACCGATTTACACTTGATGGAATTAAATCGGACAACGATTTAATGAATTCCAGTTTTGGAAATTATGGTGAGGAAAATAAAGCCTGGACAGCAGATGATGCCAAAGGATTTATAAAAATTCTATCAAATGCCGGGAAGATATACCAACACGTAAAAGAAGGGAAATGATAACAGCAGGAATAATTGGTGGTGCCGGGTATACGGCCGGTGAACTTATCAGATTACTTATAAATCATCCGGAAGTTGAACTGGATTTTGTGTACAGTACTTCGCAACCGGGGAAACCTGTAGCAGGAATACACCAGGATTTACTGGGAGAAATTGATCTACAGTTCAGCGGAGAAATAAATAAAAAAGTAGATGTGGTATTTCTATGTCTTGGACACGGAAATTCGGTGAAATTCCTTTCGGAAAACCAGTTTTCTGAAAATACTAAAATCGTGGATTTAAGTACCGATTATAGAATGAGTGGTGAGCACTCTTTTATTTACGGCCTGCCGGAATTCAATAAAGAAAAAATTAAAAAAGCAAGTTTTATCGCTAATCCCGGTTGTTTTGCCACAGCCATAAGTTTAGCAATTTTACCACTTGCCCAGGCCGGTTTGCTGAAGGATGATGTTCATATCAATGCTGTAACCGGGGCAACCGGAGCAGGAACTTCACTTTCTGCTACCACCCATTTTACCTGGAGAGATAATAATTTTTCCAGTTACAAAGCTTTTGAACATCAGCATTTAAATGAAATAGGGCAGAGCCTAAAACTACTTCAGAATAATAAGCTACCTGAAATTAATTTTATCCCGAATAGGGGAAATTTTTCAAGAGGAATTCACGCCACGGCTTACACGAAATTTGAAGGCAGTTTGGAGGAAGCGAAAGCGATATATACTGAGACTTATTTGGATTCCGCTTTTACGTTTGTTGTTGAAGAAGATTTGCATTTAAAACAAGTGGTAAACACTAATAAATGTCTGCTGAAATTACAGAAATTTGGCGATAAAATTTTGATTACCAGTATTATTGATAATTTACTGAAAGGTGCTTCTGGGCAGGCAGTTCAAAATATGAACTTAATGTTTGGTTTTGAAGAGACTTCAGGATTAAAATTAAAAGCGAGTTATTTTTAATGAGATATGCCACTAATTCACGAATATAATTGATCGAATAAAATTAAAGGCGTCATCCTGAACTTGTTTCAGAATCTAATTCACTTTGAAACCGAAATTAAAACCTTTAAGGTTTGACAAAAAATATTTAGTGAATTCGTGGCAAGCCTAACCAACTAAAACCAAAAAGATGAAAATAGCTATTATAGGAGCCGGAAACCTGGGACTTTCCATTGCGAAAGGCCTTATTGTAAACAATGCGTTTACCACCTTGTACCTTACCAAAAGAAAAACTGAAGAAATTCAGGAGTACGAGGAATATGCCAAAGTTAAGGTCACCAGTGATAATCGTGAAGCAGTTAAAAATTCAGATATCCTAATTTTTGCAGTACAACCCACGCAAATGCAGCGAATTCTGGAAGAAATTAAAGATGATCTTCACGAAAAACACGTCTTAATATCCACGATTACCGGATTTAAAATTGCGGCAATTGAAGCTATTGTTGGGAAAGAACAGTTTATTGTACGTTCAATGCCCAACACGGCTATTGCTGTGGGGAAATCTATGACCTGTCTTTGCAGTAACGAAAAAGGGAAGAAACGCATCGCTATTGCCGAGGCTATTTTTAATCGTTTGGGAACAAGTATTATTATTGCTGAAAATAAAATGCAGGCCGCTACGGTAATTTGCGCCAGCGGAATCGCTTTCTGGATGCGGCTTATACGCGCTACCACCCAGGGAGCGGTACAACTTGGTTTTGATGCTAA
>NZ_CAXAVR010000091.1:0-11124 GCF_963972535.1 uncultured Salegentibacter sp. | reverse complement strand
CAGCTGCAAAAAAGCAGCTTCGCAATGACGTTTCAAGTTACAATCGTCATTGCGAGCGAGGAAGGAGCGCGGCAATCTGTTCTTTTTAAACTAAAGCACACTCCAGCTCACTCTTTTCAATTCAAAAGATTGCATCAGTTGCAAAAAGTAACTTCGCACTGACGTACTTCAAAATAACACGTCATTCCGAGGAAGGCAACAGCCTGACCTGGCAATCTGTTCTATTTAAACTGGACCAAGTTCAAAGCCACCATTGTTTTCAATTTAAATGATTGCTTCAGTCGTGCCTCCTTCGCAATGACGGCAATAAAAAAATCCGTTCCCCAATACCAGGAAACGGATTTTTCAAATTATATAATCTTCAAACTTTTAACCTACAATATTTACAATTTTACCTGGAACTACAATCACTTTTTTAGGTGTTCTTCCGTCTAATTGTTTCTGAGTTCTTTCATCTGCCATTACGGTTTTTTCGATTTCATCTTTTGGCATATCCAGTGGCAATTCCATTGTAAAACGCATTTTCCCATTGAAAGAAACCGGGTAGTTTTTAGTGCTTTCAACCAAATATTTTTCTTCAAAAATCGGATATTCAGCCGTTACTACAGATTCTGAATGCCCTAATTTATTCCAAAGTTCTTCCGAAATATGAGGCGCGTAAGGCGCTAATAAAATAACAAGAGGTTCAAGCACTTCCCTGCTATTACATTTTTGTGCTGAAAGCTCATTCACACAGATCATAAAGGTGGAAACCGAAGTATTAAAACTGAATTCCTCGATATCTTCGGTAACCTTTTTAATGGTTTTATGCAGACTTTTTAAAGAATCAGCTGAAGCTTTTTCATCTGAAACTTCAAATTGCTCGCCGTTGTGATAGAGTTTCCAAAGCTTCTTAAGAAAGTTATGTACTCCGGTAATTCCCGCGGTATTCCAGGGTTTTGCCTGCTCTAAAGGCCCCAAAAACATTTCGTACATTCTAAGTGTGTCGGCACCATAGTCTTCACAAATATCATCGGGATTTACCACGTTGTATTTAGATTTAGACATTTTTTCAACTTCGCGACCAACAAGGTAAGATTCATTTTCTTCGGTAATAAATTCAGCGTCTTTAAATTCAGGACGCCACTTTTTAAAACCTTCTACATCCAATTCATCTGAATGATTCACTAAAGAAACATCGGCATGGATTGGCTGTACATTATTTTCTCCAATCAGGTTTTTAGAGACAAAAACATTTTCTCCTTCCAATCTATAAACAAAAGCACTCTGTCCTAAAATCATTCCCTGGTTGATCAACTTTTTAAAAGGCTCTTCAACCGAAAGATATCCACGGTCTCGCAAAAACTTAGTCCAGAAACGGGAATACAATAAATGCCCGGTAGCGTGTTCGCTTCCGCCTATATATAAATCAACATTTTCCCAGTAATTTTGCGCTTCTTCAGAAACAAATTCATTATCATTTCTAGCATCCATATAGCGGAAAAGATACCAGGAGCTTCCTGCCCAACCTGGCATAGTATTCAATTCTAATGGAAATACCGTTTTATCATCTATCAGTTCATTACTCACCACCTCGTTAGATTTCGTATTCCAAGCCCAATCGGTGGCATTTCCCAATGGTGGTTCCCCGGTTTCTGTAGGCAGGTATTTTTCAACTTCTGGAAGGCGTAATGGCAAATGTTTGGCGTCTATTATTTGCGGCATTCCGTTTACGTAATAAACAGGAAATGGCTCTCCCCAGTAGCGCTGGCGGCTAAATACCGCATCGCGTAATCTATAATTTGTTTTTCCGTAACCGTGACCGGTTTTTTCCAATTCCAGAATCACTTTTTGCAGCGCTTCTTTATATTCCAATCCGCTAAGGAAATCGGAATTTGCGATTACCGTTCCTTCTTTTCCGGAGAAAGCAGCCTCAGAAATATCGGCGTTTTCAAAAATATTAGGAATAGGAATTTCAAAATGTTTTGCAAAATCATAATCCCGCTGGTCCCCACAAGGCACCGCCATTACGGCACCGGTTCCATAACCGGCAAGCACGTAATCCCCAATCCAGATTGGTACCGGTTCTTTGGTGAAAGGATGCTCGGCATAAGCCCCGGTAAACACACCGGTTATACTTTTTACATCGGCCATACGTTCACGCTCACTTCTTTTTGCGCTGGCAGCGATATAGGCTTCAACTTCTTCTTTTTGTTGCGGGGTTGTAATCTTTTTAACCAAATCGTGTTCCGGCGCCAAAGTCATAAAACTTACGCCAAAAATAGTATCAGGTCGGGTTGTAAAAACTGAAATCCTTTTTTGATGTTCAGCGAGGCTTCCATCATCTTTTACTTTTTTCAGGGTCTCACCGTATAAATTGAAATGAACCATTGCCCCAACCGATTTCCCGATCCAGTTACGCTGACTTTCTTTCAAGCTTTCGGTCCAGTCCAATTGATCTAAACCTTGTAATAAACGTTCAGAAAATGCTGAAATTCGCATACTCCATTGCGTCATTTTTTTTCGCACCACGGGATAGCCTCCACGCTCTGAAACGCCGTTTACAATCTCGTCGTTAGCTAAAACGGTTCCCAGTTGAGGGCACCAGTTTACTTCGGTTTCAGCTAAATAGGTTAGTCTGTATTTTAATAATATTCTTTGTTTTTCTTCAGAAGAAAAATTATTCCAGCTATCTGCTGAAAATTCTTCTACATCATCATCGCAGGCAGCATTTACACGGGAATTCCCTTCCGAAACAAAAATTTCTTCTAATTCTGAAATTGCCCTGGACTTTTCAGCTTCCATATCATACCAACTTTCAAAAAGCTGAATAAATATCCACTGTGTCCATTTATAATATTCTGGGTCACTGGTGCGCACTTCCCTGCTCCAATCAAAAGAAAAGCCGATTTTATCGAGCTGTTCGCGATATCGTTTAATATTCTTCGCCGTGGTAAGCGCAGGATGTTGCCCGGTTTGAATTGCATATTGCTCGGCAGGCAAGCCAAAACTATCGTAACCCTGTGGGTGCAAAACATTAAAACCTTTGTGACGTTTGTAGCGCGCATAAATATCACTGGCAATATAACCTAACGGATGCCCAACGTGAAGTCCGGCACCAGAAGGATATGGAAACATATCCAGCACGTAATATTTTGGTTTATCTGATGAATTGCTAGCACGAAAAGTTTGATTTTCGGCCCAGTAGTTTTGCCATTTGGCTTCAATTTCGTTAAAGTTGTAACTCATTGTTATATTTTTCTTACCTGCTAATTACGCGCAACGCGACTTTTTATTAATGCCTGCAAATTTACAATTTTAAACCACTTATGGGAATTTAGGTGTAATGGATTAGAAGATAAGTTTCTATCTGAAACAAATCTTCTAATAACAAATAGAATCAGTTTTAAGACTTCCTTAATGCAGCTTATCCTATTATTTCAGTAGATTTATAGGGAAATGGTGATTTCAAGGGCTATGATTTTAAATATTCATAAAAAAATCATCCTTAAATTCACTAAAAAACAACCTGGTTAAATCAATAATCTTTCAAAGATTTTTATATGAACGTAATACACGTAAGCGCTGAATGCTACCCAATTGCAAAGGTTGGTGGTTTGGGAGATGTAGTTGGTTCTTTACCAAAATACCAGCAGGAAGCTGGTGTTGGTGCTAAGGTAATTATGCCATTTTATGATAATAAATTTAGTGCAGCTCACAGTTTTAAAAGTATTTACGAATCAGAATTGGTTTTGGGCGAAGAGATTTATCCTTATAAAATTCTGAAATTAATAGAAGAGGCTTTAGATATTGACGTGCTGTTTGTAGATATTCCAAAGCTCTTATTTAAAAATTTCGTGTATTCCGAAGATGATACCGCGCGGTTCACAGCTTTTCAAATTGCGGTAATGGATTGGTTACTTACTTTAAATGAAAAGCCATCCATAATTCACTGTCACGACCATCATACGGGATTAATTCCATTTATGACGCAGAAATGTTTTAAATATGAAGCCCTGAATCAAATTCCGGTTATTCTCACAATTCATAATGCCCAATATCAGGGTTGGTTTTCACACGATAAAGTGCATTACCTCCCGGCTTTTGATATTTCTAATAACGGTTTGCTAGATTGGGATGGCGTGATAAATCCATTAGCTGCAGGAATAAAATGTGCCTGGCGGGTAACTACGGTTTCCCCGAGTTATATGGAAGAATTGCAACAGGCTGCGAATGGATTGGAAAGTTTATTGAGTCACGAAAATAAAAAATGTGTTGGAATTCTAAACGGAATTGATACTGAAGTTTGGAATCCTGAAACCGATGAATTTATCCAAAAAAATTATTCGGCTAAAAATATTCAAAGCGGAAAAACAGCTAATAAAAAATCGCTGTGTAAAGAATTTGGTTTTTCAGCTTTAAAACCTTTATTCGCTTTTATTGGAAGACTGGTTTACGAAAAAGGAGCCGATTTACTACCCACAGTTTTAGAGGAAATACTTTCAAAAAAAGAATGCAATATTCTCGTTCTAGGTTCTGGAAACTCTGAAGTAGAAAGCGCATTAGAGAACTTGAAGAAAAAGCATAAAGGGGTTTATAATGTCTTTATTGGTTACGATGAAAAGCTTTCGCACCTCATCTACGCCGGGGCAGATTTCTTATTAATGCCTTCACGCGTAGAACCCTGCGGACTCAATCAATTATATTCCCTTCGCTACGGCACAATTCCCGTGGTTAGAAGCATAGGTGGATTGAAAGATACTGTGGTAGATATTGAAGATGGCGGATTTGGATTTGCTCACGCTGAAGCTTCAGAAAAGGATATTTCTAAAACCATAAATAGGGCCGTAGAATTCTACAAGGAAGAGCGTACCTTTAAGAAAACCAGGAAATACATAATGAGCATTGACCATTCCTGGAATGTTTCGGCTCAACAATATATTGATTTGTATAACTCATTAAAAAGCGGCTAATTATGTTAAACGACAAAGTATTATCGGTTATTCTTGGAGGCGGCCAGGGCACCAGGCTTCACCCATTAACAGAAAGTAGATCTAAACCCGCCGTGCCAATTGCGGGTAAATACCGCCTGGTAGATATTCCAATTTCCAACTGTATTAACTCCAACATTAAAAGAATGTATGTGTTAACTCAGTTTAATTCGGCGTCGTTAAATAAGCATATTAAAAATACGTTTCACTTCAGCTTTTTTAGTTCAGCTTTTGTAGATGTTTTAGCGGCAGAGCAAACTCCACATAATAAAACCTGGTACCAGGGCACGGCAGATGCGGTTAGACAGGGAATGCATCATTTTAAAAAGCATAAATTCGATTATTTCTTAATCCTTTCCGGCGATCAATTATATCATATGGATTATAATCTAATGGTTCAGCAGCATATAGACACCGGCGCCGATATTACTATTGGTACTGTACCCGTAAATGCAAAAGAAGCCCCGAGCTTCGGGATTATGAAAACCGACCAGGATAACAATATTACTTCATTTATAGAAAAACCCAATTCTGATCTTTTACCTGACTGGACTTCCCCTGTAGGTCCCGAAATGGAAGCTGAAGGCAGAAATTATCTCGGCTCTATGGGTATTTACGTGTTTAATCGCGAATTGTTGGTGAAATTAATGGACGATGAGAGTACGGTAGATTTTGGTAAAGAAATAATTCCGCAGGCTATAGGAAATAAAAAGGTTTGCGGTTATCAATTTGAAGGTTACTGGACCGATATTGGAAATATAGAATCTTTTTTTGAAGCAAATATTGGCCTGACAGACGATATCCCTAAATTCAATCTATATGATATGGAAAACAGGGTTTATACGCGAGCACGGATTCTTCCCACTTCAAAAATTTCTGGTACTAATTTGAAAAAAGCGGTTATTGCTGAAGGCTGTATTATTCACGCTAAAGAAATTGAATCTTCGGTAATTGGTGTGAGATCCAGGATAGGAAAAGGTTCAGTTATAAAAAATTGTTATATGATGGGAACCGATTTTTATGAATCTTTAGAAGAAATTGAAGGGAATAATATTGAAATCCTGGCCGGGATAGGGGAAAATTGCAACATTCAAAATGCAATAATCGACAAAAATTGTAGAGTTGGAGACAATACTACCATAAACGGTGGCCCACATTTAGAAGATGATGAAACCGATGCTTACGTAATTAAAGAAGGAATTGTAGTGCTTAAAAAAGAAGCAGTGCTTCCCCCTGGAACAACCATAGGATAGTATGACAAAAGTTATAACGTACAGTTTATTTTCAGAATTTGATATTAACCTGTTTAAATCGGGTAAGCATTTTCGTCTTTACGAGAAATTTGGATCGCATCCCATTACGCTTAATAAGCTTAAAGGAACTTATTTTTCAGTTTGGGCACCCGGCGCCAAACAGGTTTCGGTAATTGGCGATTTTAATTCCTGGAAAGATGGCGAACATCTACTAAACGTGCGTTGGGACGGTAGCGGTATTTGGGAAGGTTTTATTCCCAATGTTAAAAAAGGGAATTTATATAAATATAAAATCCATAGTCACCATAATAGCATTATTACCGAAAAGGCCGATCCTTATGCCAGGCGCTGTGAACACCCGCCAAATACAGCTTCGGTAGTTTGGGAAGACAGTTATGAGTGGAAAGATAAATCCTGGCTCGAAAAACGAAAAAAACATAATTCATTAAACGCTCCTTTTTCGGTTTACGAAGTACATTTATCTTCCTGGAAGAAAAAAACTGAAGAAAACCGGTCACTTTCTTACTGGGAACTCGCCACCGATTTAGTTTCCTACGTCAAAGAAATGGGGTTTACTCACGTAGAGTTTATGCCTATTATGGAATATCCATACGACCCAAGTTGGGGATATCAAATTACCGGTTACTTTGCCCCAACCTCGCGATTTGGCTACCCAGATGAATTTAAATATCTGGTAGATAAACTTCACGAAAATGATATTGGAGTGATCCTGGATTGGGTACCTTCTCATTTTCCGGAAGACAGCCACGGACTCGGTTATTTTGACGGCACACACCTTTATGAACATCCAGATCCAAAAAGAGGCTACCATCCAGATTGGAAAAGTTTGATCTTTAATTATAACCGAAACGAGGTACGGGCATTTTTAATTAGTAACGCTTTATACTGGCTAGAGCAATTTCATATTGACGGGATTCGGGTAGATGCCGTGGCTTCTATTCTTTACCTGGATTATTCCCGGGAAGAAGGCGAATGGGAACCCAATCAATATGGCGGAAATCAAAACCTGGAGGCGATATCGTTTTTAGAAGAATTAAACAAAGAAGTTTACGCCTCTTATCCAGACGTACAAACTATTGCCGAAGAATCTACTGCTTATAGCGGAGTTTCAAAACCGGTATTTCTCGGCGGACTCGGTTTTGGAATGAAATGGATGATGGGCTGGATGCACGATACGCTTCAGTATTTTGCTAAAGAACCCATTTACAGAAAACATCACCAAAACAACATTACTTTTTCCCTCACCTACGCATTTACCGAAAATTTTATGCTTCCGCTATCTCACGATGAAGTGGTGTATGGCAAGCATTCAATTTTAGGAAGAATGCCGGGAGATGAATGGCAACGTTTTGCCAATTTACGCTTGCTGTATGCGTATATGTTTATGCATCCGGGAACAAAATTACTGTTCCAGGGTTGTGAATTTGCACAAAGCGAAGAATGGAATTTTCAAAAGAGTTTAGACTGGCATTTACTGGAATATGATTCGCACAAAGGAATGCAGGAATTGATAAAAGCTTTAAATCAATTTTATAAATCCCAGCCTGCTTTATATGATAAGCAATTTGTGCAAGATGGTTTTGAGTGGATAGATTATAGCGATGCCGAGAATTCGGTAATTAGTTTTATTAGAAAAGGAAATACGCCGAAAGATAATTTGATTATTGTTTGTAATCTCACTCCAATTCCGCGAGAAAATTATCAAATTGGCTTACCTGAAGCAGGTGAACTTGAGGAAATCTTCAACAGCGATAAAAAAGAATATCACGGTACAGGGAAATATAAGAATCCAAGGAAAACCGTAACCTCAAAAGAATGGCAGGGTAAAAAACATTCTGCCACTATCAAACTTCCACCACTGGCGATGCTTGCTTTTAAGTATTTGGCTTAGTTAAATGAAAAACAACGATATAGTTAATAAACGCTCATAAATATTTTGTGAATACTAACTTATATATCAAAACAATTCAGTTCTTTTATTGCCCAGTAATCCAATATAAAATATGATCACCAATACCGAGTTAGAACAAAAAGGAAATGCTTTTCCATCTAGTGTAGTTTCCTTCCGTAAAGATGTGGATACACTTTATTTTACCACAGAAAATGATGTTGCATTGCAAATTACTATCCTTCGGGATGGCTTGCTTCGCTTTAGATATTCTACCACCGGGATGTTTGCTAAAGATTTTTCTTATGCAATTACCAAACACGCAAGCATAGGCTATAATCAATTAGATATTGAAGAAAAGGAGGATAATTATAGCATTACCACTACCAAAATTATTTGTGAAGTTTCAAAAAAGGGTTTAAGAGTTAAGATTTATGATCGGGCAGACGGTACATTAATCAATGAAGATGAGCTGGGCTTCCATTGGGAAGAAAGTTACGAATTTGGGGGTGACATCGTAAAAATGAGTAAAGTTTCTCACGATGGAGAAAGCTATTTTGGACTTGGCGATAAACCGGGACATCTTAATTTAAAAGGAAAGCGCTTTGAAAATTGGGTAACCGATTCTTATGCTTACGGAAAAGATACCGATCCTATTTACAAAACCATTCCTTTCTACACCGGGCTTCATAATAAAAAGGCCTACGGAATTTTCTTTGACAACACCTTTAGATCTTATTTTGATTTCGCACAGGAACGGCGTTTTGTAACCAGTTTTTGGGCACAGGGAGGCGAGATGAATTATTATTTTATCTACGGCCCTAAAATGACCGATGTTGTAGAATACTATACCGATCTTACCGGAAAACCAGATTTACCACCACTTTGGGCACTTGGTTTTCATCAATGCAAATGGAGCTATTATCCTGAAAGTAAAGTAAAAGAAATCACGTCTAGATTCAGGGAATTGCAAATTCCCTGCGATGCTATTTACCTGGATATTGATTATATGGAAGGTTTCCGCTGCTTTACCTGGAACAAAGAATATTTTCCAGATCCAAAACGAATGGTAAAGGAACTTGAAGCCGATGGTTTTAAAACCGTGGCGATTATAGATCCCGGGATTAAAATTGATAAAAATTACTGGGTTTATAAAGAGGGATTGGAAAACGATTATTTCTGCAAACGTGCCGATGGCCCTTATATAAAAGGAAAAGTTTGGCCGGGAGAGTGTTACTTCCCCGATTTCACCAATCCTAAAGTTAGGGAATGGTGGTCAGGGCTTTTCAAGGAGTTAATTGAAGATATTGGAGTAAAAGGCATCTGGAACGATATGAACGAGCCCGCGGTGATGGAAGTGCCGAATAAGACTTTTCCGCACGATGTAAGGCACGATTATGATGCAAATCCCTGCAGCCATAGGAAAGCGCATAATATCTACGGAATGCAAATGGCACGGGCCACTTACCACGGCGTGAAGAAATTTTCACATCCTAAACGCCCATTTGTAATTACAAGAGCAGCATATTCGGGAACGCAAAGATATACCTCAACCTGGACCGGAGATAATATCGCCAACTGGGAACATTTGTGGATTGCCAATGTGCAGGTACAACGCCTAGCAATGTCCGGATTTTCTTTTGCAGGAAGTGATATTGGCGGTTTCGCAGAACAACCTCACGGTGAACTTTTCACAAGATGGATTCAATTAGCAACCTTTCACCCATTTTTCAGAGTGCATTCTTCCGGAGATCACGGCGACCAGGAACCCTGGACTTTTGATGAAGATATTACCGATATTGTTCGAAAATTTATTGAATTGCGTTACCAATTACTTCCTTATCTCTACACCGCGTTTTGGGATTATACCGAAAAAGGCGTTCCGTTGATAAAATCTTTGGTGATGTTTGACCAGGAAGATGTGAACACGCACTATAGAATAGATGAATTTATTTTTGGGGATAGTATTCTTGCCTGTCCCGTAATAGAGCCAAATGCCAAAGGAAGACGTATGTATGTACCACGTGGAAATTGGTATAACTACTGGAGCGACGAATTAGTAAAAGGCGGCAAGGAAATGTGGGTAGATGCCGATATAGACAGTATGCCGGTTTTTATTAAAGAAGGTGCTATTATTCCCAAATATCCTGTTCAACAGTACGTATCAGAGAAAAAAATAGAAGAAATAACTCTTGAAGTTTATTACAAAAAAGGTAAGGAAGATTCTCAATTCTTTGAAGATGCGCACGATGGATACGATTATACTAAAGGGCGTTTCTGCTTAAGGAGTTTTAAACTTACCGGAAGGAAAAACCAGTTAATTATTCAGCAGCATAAAGAAGGCTCTTTTGAAAGCGATTGCAAAAATTTCAAATTAAAAATCCACGGATTGCCGTTTGAAATAAAAACTATTCAGCTGGATAATGAAACTAAATCATTGGAGCATTTACAGGTTAACGGGTGTCTCACAATGATTATTGATGAAAACTTTACAGAATTAGATTTCAATGGAGAAAACGGGGAATAGCTAATTATTTCGCGCTTCCATTTCCATAGGCAATAAACACTCGTAGATCATTTTATTTACGGGTGTTGCAAGGCCTAATTTTTCGGCTTCTTTTACTATAAATCCGTTGAAATTTTCTAATTCTGAAGGCCGGCCCGCCATAATATCACGTTGCGTGGAAGCGGTAGTTCCCGGGGGCTGATTTTGAATAATTTCAAAAGCTTTTTCCAGGTGTTCGTCTGCTAACGGTATTCCTTTAGCATTAGCAACTAACTTAATTTCCTGAGCGGTTTTTTGTAAAAGTTCATATAAATATTCGCTTTCCCTTATTTTGTCTATGGAAACCCGTGTTAATCCGCCAAGACCACTTACGGTAGCTATGAAGAGGAATTTTTTCCAAATTTCCAGCTGAATATTTTCAGGAATAAAACTGGTGATTTCAGCCTTATCCAATACCTTTTTTAATTGCTGAATTCTTTCTGAATT
>NZ_CAXAVR010000090.1:0-11363 GCF_963972535.1 uncultured Salegentibacter sp. | reverse complement strand
GGCTCTTTTATAGGCATTAGTTATAATTAACTTCTTGCTTGTGTTCCATCATTTCGTCAAATTCTTCTTTAGAACCAACGATAATGCTATCGTACTTACGCATACCTGTACCTGCAGGAATTCTATGTCCTACAATTACATTTTCTTTCAATCCTTCAAGCTTATCGATCTTACCGCTTACGGCAGCCTCGTTTAATACTTTGGTAGTTTCCTGGAAGGAAGCCGCAGAGATAAACGATTTTGTTTGTAGCGATGCTCGAGTAATACCCTGAAGAACCGGTGTAGCGGTTGCCGCTGTTACGTCTCTTGCAGTTGCAAGGTTTTTGTCTTCACGTCTTAACAATGAATTCTCATCTCTAAGCTCTCTTGGTGAAACGATTTGTCCTGGTCTTAAATTTTCTGAATCTCCAGCATCTTCAACCACTTTCATTCCGAAAACTTTATCATTCTCCTCAATGAAATCTGATTTATGAACAAGTTGGTTTTCTAAGAAAATAGTATCTCCCGGATCCTGAATTCTAACCTTACGCATCATTTGTCTTACAACAACCTCAAAGTGCTTATCATTAATTTTCACACCCTGTAGTCGGTAAACTTCCTGAACTTCGTTAACAAGATACTGTTGTACCGCGTTTGGTCCTTTGATATTAAGAATATCTTCTGGAGTAACAGAACCATCAGAAAGTGGCATACCTGCACGAACATAATCGTTTTCCTGAACAAGAATCTGGTTAGATAACTTCACTAAGTATTTCTTAACCTCTCCTAATTTAGACTCTACGATAATCTCGCGGTTACCTCTTTTGATTTTTCCGAAGGAAACAACACCATCAATTTCACTAACAACTGCTGGGTTAGATGGGTTACGAGCCTCAAACAACTCGGTTACCCTTGGAAGACCACCGGTAATATCCCCTGCTTTAGATGATTTACGCGGAATCTTAACCAAAATCTTACCAACACTTATCTTTTCTTCATTGTCTACCATAAGGTGGGCTCCAACCGGAAGGTTATAAGAACGAATTACTTCATCCTTTTTACCTAAAATATGTAAAGTTGGAATAAGCTTTTTGTTACGAGATTCAGAAATTACTTTTTCCTGGAATCCTGTTTGCTCATCTATCTCTACCTGGTAAGTTACACCCTGCTCAACGTTTTCATATTTAATTTTACCGGCAAATTCTGAAATAATAACCCCGTTATAAGGATCCCACTGGCAAACTACATCACCTTTAGAAACTTCGGCACCGTTATCTATAAAGATTTGAGAACCATAAGGAATGTTATTATTACTCAATACCACTCCGGTTTTCTTATCTTTTACTTTAAGCTCGGCAGTTCTTGAAATCACAATTTCAGACTGGCTACCATCTGGAGCTTCTCCTTTTACAACTTTAAGGTCTTCAATTTCGGCAATACCGTCAAATTTAACCTCTAGTTTATTATCTTCTGAAATGTTACCTGCAATACCTCCCACGTGGAATGTACGTAGTGTTAACTGTGTACCTGGCTCTCCAATAGATTGCGCAGCAACCACACCTACAGCTTCACCTCTTTGTACCAGTTTATTGGTAGAAAGGTTTCTTCCGTAACATTTTACACAAATTCCTTTTTTAGCTTCACAGGTTAATGGAGATCTTACTTCAACGCTTTCTATTGGAGCGTTTTCAATCTTTGTAACAATTTCTGAAGTAATTTCTTCGCCTGAGGCTACTAAAAGTTCATTATTAGAAGGATTAAGAACATCGTGAAGAGAAATACGTCCTAAAATACGTTCTCCAAGAGATTCTACAATTTCTTCGTTCTTTTTAAGTGGTCTAACTTCTACTCCTCTTAAAGTTCCGCAGTCTTCTTCATTTACAATAACATCTTGCGAAACATCTACCAGTCTACGGGTTAAGTAACCAGCATCGGCAGTTTTAAGTGCGGTATCGGCAAGTCCTTTACGTGCACCGTGAGTAGAGATAAAGTATTCAAGAATTGAAAGTCCTTCTTTAAAGTTAGAAAGAATTGGGTTTTCAATAATTTCGCCTCCACCAGAGTTAGATTTCTTAGGCTTGGCCATAAGACCACGCATACCGGTTAACTGACGAATCTGTTCTTTAGATCCACGAGCACCAGAATCAAGCATCATAAACACAGAGTTGAAACCTTGCTTATCTTCACGAATACGTTTCATAGCCAATTCGGTTAGACCGGCATTGGTAGAAGTCCAGATATCAATTACCTGGTTGTAACGTTCGTTATTAGTAATAAGACCCATATTATAGTTTCCTACAATACCTTCAACCTGCTCGTTAGCTTCATCAATCATAGTTTGTTTCTCTTCAGGGATAATAATATCACCTAAACTGAAGGAAAGTCCACCACGGAAAGCGTATCCATAACCCATTTCCTTAATAGCATCAAGGAATTCACCTGTAGCAGGAACACTGGTTTTAGCCAATACATCACCAATAATATCCCTAAGGTTTTTCTTGGTTAATACTGTATTCACATATCCAACTTCTTCTGGTACAGCCTGGTTAAATAATACTCTACCAACTGTAGTTTCTATAATTTGGTAAGTTAACTCACCTAGTTCATTAAAATCTTTAGCGCGAATCTTGATTTCGGCGTTAAGATCTACTCTCTTCTGGTTGTAAGCGATTACCACTTCTTCATCAGAATAGAAAGTAAGTCCTTCTCCCTTAACCTTAACTTCGTCTGTAGATTTTCTAGACTTGGTCATATAATAAAGACCAAGAATCATATCCTGAGACGGTACTGTAATTGGCGAACCGTTTGCAGGGTTAAGGATATTATGAGAAGCAAGCATTAATAACTGAGCTTCTAAAATAGCCTCTGGCCCAAGCGGTAAGTGAACCGCCATCTGGTCTCCATCAAAGTCGGCGTTAAATGCCGTACAGGCTAATGGGTGTAATTGTATCGCTTTACCTTCAATAAGTTTTGGCTGGAATGCCTGGATACCTAAACGGTGAAGCGTAGGAGCACGGTTAAGCAATACAGGGTGTCCTTTAAGAACGTTCTCAAGGATATCCCAAACTACCGGCTCTTTCTTATCTATTATTTTCTTGGCAGATTTTACTGTTTTTACAATTCCTCTTTCAATTAATTTTCTAATTACAAAAGGCTTGTAAAGTTCAGCTGCCATGTTCTTTGGAAGACCACATTCGTGCATCTTCAACTCAGGTCCTACAACAATTACCGAACGTGCTGAATAATCTACACGTTTACCAAGTAAGTTTTGACGGAAACGTCCCTGCTTACCTTTAAGAGAATCTGAAAGCGATTTTAACGGACGGTTAGAGTCAGTTTTTACCGCTGAAGATTTTCTTGTGTTGTCAAACAATGAATCTACAGATTCCTGAAGCATACGTTTTTCATTACGTAAAATTACTTCAGGAGCTTTGATCTCCATTAATCTTTTTAGACGGTTGTTACGAATAATAACCCTTCTATAAAGATCATTTAAATCTGAAGTCGCAAAACGTCCACCATCAAGAGGTACAAGAGGTCGTAATTCTGGTGGAATTACAGGAACCACTTTCATAATCATCCATTCTGGAAGATTCTCGCGATTATTATTAGCATCACGGAAAGCTTCTACAACCTGAAGACGCTTAAGCGCTTCTGTTTTACGTTGTTTTGAAGTTTCGTTATTTGCCTTATGTCTTAACTCGTAAGAAAGTTCGTTAAGATCTATTCTTCTTAGTATTTCAATAAGACATTCGGCTCCCATTTTAGCGATAAACTTATTTGGGTCGCTGTCTTCTAAATACATATTTTCCTGCGGAAGGCTATCTAAAACATTTAGATATTCTTCTTCAGTAAGGAAATCCATTTTCTTTAATGGTTCACCTTCTTCGTTTTTAGCAATACCGGCTTGAATTACTACGTAACGCTCGTAGTAAATGATCATATCTAATTTCTTAGATGGAAGACCAAGCAAGTATCCAATTTTATTAGGTAAAGAACGGAAATACCAGATATGTGCTACAGGAACTACCAAATTAATGTGCCCAACACGGTCTCTACGTACTTGCTTTTCGGTTACTTCTACCCCACAACGGTCACAAACAATTCCTTTGTAACGTATTCTTTTATATTTACCGCAGGCACATTCGTAATCCTTTACAGGACCAAAAATACGCTCACAAAACAAACCGTCACGTTCGGGTTTGTGCGTACGATAATTGATAGTTTCCGGTTTTAGAACTTCACCACGAGATTCTGCGAGGATAGATTCCGGGGAAGCCAAACCGATAGAGATTTTATCAAATCTCTTTACTGTATTCTTATCATTATTTCTAGCCATAATAACTCTGCTGCTATAATTATTGTGAAAAATCTGTTTTTGGGGCGCCGTAACGCCCCTTTAAAACAGTATTTTATTCTTCTAATTTAATATCCAAACCAAGACCTTTCAATTCGTGCATAAGTACGTTGAAAGATTCCGGCAGGCCGGGTTCTGGCATAGGCTCTCCTTTTACGATAGACTCGTAAGTTTTAGCCCTTCCTATCACATCATCTGACTTCACTGTTAAGATTTCACGCAGGGTGCTTGATGCTCCATAAGCCTCAAGTGCCCAAACCTCCATCTCACCAAAACGCTGTCCACCAAATTGTGCTTTACCACCAAGTGGTTGCTGTGTAATAAGCGAGTATGGTCCAATAGATCTGGCGTGCATCTTATCTTCAATCATATGTCCTAGTTTCAACATATAGATTACCCCTACAGTTGCAGGTTGGTCAAAACGATCTCCTGTTCCACCATCATAAAGATAGGTGTGCCCGTATCTAGGAATTCCAGCTTCATCAGTAAGCTCGTTAATCTGGTCTATGGTAGCTCCATCAAAAATTGGAGTTGCATATTTATTACCAAGCTTTTGTCCTGCCCATCCAAGTACAGTTTCGTAGATCTGACCAATGTTCATACGTGAAGGTACCCCAAGTGGGTTTAACACGATATCAACCGGTGTACCATCATCAAGGAATGGCATATCTTCCTGACGAACTATTCTTGCAACAATACCTTTGTTACCGTGACGTCCCGCCATTTTATCACCTACTTTTAGTTTACGTTTTTTAGCGATGTAAACCTTAGCAAGTTTAAGGATACCAGAAGGAAGTTCATCTCCAACAGAGATTGTAAACTTCTCTCTTCTCAAGTTACCCTGAAGGTCGTTTTCCTTAATCTTATAGTTGTGAATAAGATCTGCTACCAAAGTGTTTAAGTGATCATCTGTAGTCCAGGTACCGTGAGTTAAGTGAGTATAATCGTCTACTGCATTAAGCATTTTCAACGTATACTTCTTACCTTTTGGCATTACCTCTTCTCCAAGATCATTTTGAACTCCCTGAGCAGTTTTTCCGCCTATAATAGCGAATAACTTATCTACAAGTTCAGCTTTTAAATTGGCGAATTTAGCGTCGTACTTTTTCTCAAGCGCTGCAACATCTTCTTTATCCTGAGCTCTTTTACGCTTATCTTTAATAGCACGGGCAAAGAGTTTCTTCTCTATTACCACACCATTTAAAGATGGAGAAGCTTTAAGCGATGCATCTTTTACATCACCGGCCTTGTCTCCAAAGATAGCACGAAGTAATTTTTCTTCTGGTGTTGGATCGCTTTCTCCTTTTGGAGTAATCTTACCAATAAGAATATCGCCAGGTTTAACCTCTGCACCAATTCTAATCATTCCGTGTTCATCAAGGTCTTTAGTAGCCTCTTCTGAAACGTTAGGAATATCGTTGGTTAATTCTTCGTTACCTAATTTTGTATCACGAACTTCGAGTGAGTATTCATCAATATGGATAGAAGTAAAGATATCTTCCCTAACCACTTTTTCTGAAATTACAATAGCATCCTCAAAGTTGTAACCTTTCCAAGGCATAAAGGCAACTTTCATATTTCTACCTAAAGCAAGTTCCCCAGCTTCTGTAGCGTAACCCTGACATAAAACCTGACCTTTAGTTACTCTATCTCCTACCCTAACAATTGGCTTAAGGTTAATAGAAGAACCCTGGTTGGTTTTACGGAACTTAATAAGATCGTAAGACTTTGAATCGCTATCAAAGCTTACCATACGTTCTTCTTCAGTTCTATCGTACTTTATAATAATTTTCTTGGCGTCTACATATTCTACTTCACCTTCTCCTTCAGCATTAATCAATACACGAGAATCTGTAGCTACCTGGCGTTCCAATCCGGTTCCAACAATTGGAGAATCGGCTTGCAATAATGGTAATGCCTGGCGCATCATGTTAGATCCCATCAACGCACGGTTCGCATCATCATGTTCCAGGAACGGAATTAACGAAGCCGAAATAGATGAAATCTGGTTTGGTGCAACATCGGTATAATGAACCTCTTTTGGGTCTACTACCGGGAAGTCACCTTCCATACGGGCAATTACTCTTTCAGAATCTATAGTTCCATCTTCTTTAAGTGGAATGTTAGCCTGGGCAATTTTCTTGTCCTCTTCCTCTTCTGCACTTAAATAAATAGGTTCTTCTGAAAAATCTAATTTTCCATTTTCAACTTTACGATATGGCGTTTCAATGAAGCCCATTCCGTTCACCTTAGCATAAACTGAAAGTGAAGAAATAAGACCAATGTTTGGACCTTCAGGAGTTTCAATTGGGCAAAGTCTTCCGTAGTGAGTATAGTGAACATCACGTACCTCAAACCCTGCTCTTTCTCTTGATAAACCACCTGGCCCTAATGCTGAAAGTCTACGCTTGTGCGTAATTTCTGCAAGCGGGTTGGTTTGATCCATAAACTGAGACAACTGGTTGGTACCAAAGAAAGAGTTGATCACAGAGGATAATGTCTTCGCGTTAATCAAATCTATCGGGGTAAACACCTCGTTATCACGAACGTTCATTCTTTCACGAATGGTACGAGCCATACGAGCAAGACCAACTCCAAACTGTTGAGATAATTGCTCACCTACAGTTCTAACACGACGGTTAGACAAGTGGTCAATATCATCAATCTCAGCTTTAGAATTAATAAGCTCGATTAAGTATTTAATTATAGTAATAATGTCTTCTTTGGTAAGCACTTGCTTATCCATAGCAACATCAAGACCTAATTTTTTGTTCATTCTATATCGACCAACTTCTCCAAGGCTGTAACGCTGATCTGAGAAGAATAATTTATCGATAATTCCACGTGCAGTTTCCTCATCTGGCGGTTCTGCATTACGTAATTGACGATAAATATGTTCTACCGCTTCTTTTTCAGAGTTGGTAGGGTCTTTTTGTAATGTATTATGAATAATAGCATAATCTCCGGTAGAGTTATCTTCTTTGTGAAGAAGAATAGTTTTACTTCCGGTTTCAAGAATTTCTTCTATATGCTCTTTTTCAAGTTCTGTATCACGATCTAAAACGATCTCATTACGTTCTATTGAAACTACCTCTCCTGTATCTTCATCTACAAAATCTTCATACCAGGTATTCAATACACGGGCCGCAAGTTTACGACCTAATACTTTTTTTAGTCCTGTTTTTGAAACTTTTACCTCTTCTGCAAGGTCAAAGATTTCTAAAATATCTTTATCGCGCTCAAAACCTATGGCACGGAAAAGTGTGGTAACAGGTAATTTTTTCTTTCTATCGATATATGCGTACATAACACTGTTGATATCGGTAGCAAATTCTATCCATGAACCTTTAAAAGGAATTACACGGGCAGAATAAAGTTTTGTTCCATTTGCGTGGAACGATTGTCCAAAGAAAACTCCTGGTGAACGGTGAAGCTGAGAAACTACCACACGTTCTGCCCCGTTGATACAAAAAGTACCACTTGGAGTCATATAAGGTATAGTTCCTAAGTAAACGTCCTGTACGATGGTTTCAAAATCTTCGTGTTCAGGGTCGGTACAATATAGTTTTAATCTTGCTTTAAGAGGCACACTATATGTTAAACCACGCTCTATACACTCCTGAATGGAATATCTTGGCGGGTCCACAAAATAATCTAAAAATTCTAGTACAAATTGGTTACGGGTGTCCGTAATTGGGAAGTTTTCCAGGAAGGTATTATAGAGACCTTCATTTCCCCGCTCTTCTGATTTGGTTTCTAGTTGAAAGAAATCCTGAAAAGACTTGATCTGGATATCCAGGAAGTCCGGGTAATCAGGTCTGTTCTTTACAGAAGAGAAACTCACTCTTTCAGTTTGCTTTGCTAACATCAATGGACGGATTATAATTTATAAAAAAACGGGCGCGCAAGGAGTTAATCCCCTATATACGCAAAAGGGTTTAGACCTTCAGGAACGAATTCCTGAGGTCTAAACCTAAATAATATTGCTGCTGGCAAGCTTATTTAAGCTCAACCTCAGCTCCTGCTTCTTCTAGCTGTGCTTTAAGTGCTTCTGCTTCGTCTTTAGCTACTCCTTCTTTAACTGGAGCTGGTGCGCCATCTACTAATGCTTTAGCATCTTTAAGACCAAGACCTGTAAGTTCTTTTACAAGTTTTACAACTGCTAGTTTAGATCCACCTGGAGCCTTAAGAATTACGTCAAATTCAGACTGCTCTTCAGCTTCTTCACCACCACCAGCAGCACCGCCACCAGCAACAGCTACTGCAGCAGCTGCAGGCTCTATACCATATTCTTCTTTTAAAATATCAGCTAACTCGTTTACTTCTTTTACGGTTAAGTTAACCAATTGTTCTGCGAATTCTTTTAAATCTGCCATTTTCTATCGTTTTTAAAAAGTTCTTTAATTTATATTTGTTAAAAAGTGCGTACTAATTTATCCTTCCTTTTCTGAAAGTGTCTTAAGGATTCCAGAGATTTTACCGCCACCAGACTTAAGTGCTGAAATAACATTCTTAGCAGGTGATTGTAATAGTCCAACGATATCTCCAATAACCTCTTCTTTAGACTTGATATTTACAAGTGCGTCAAGGTATTCGTCTCCTACATAAACAGCTTCTTCAACAAAAGCTCCTTTAAGAAGTGGTTTTTCGTTTTTCTTTCTGAATTCTTTAATTACTTTGGCCGGTGCATTACCGGTTTCAGAAAACATTATGGAAGTGTTGCCTTTTAATACTGAAGGAAGGTCTCCAAATTCTTTATCTGAAGCTTCCATCGCTTTAGCAAGCAACGTATTTTTAACTACAGCCAGCTTTACGTTAGCTTTAAAACAAGCTCTACGCAAGTTTGAAGTTGTTCCGGCATCAAGGCCAGATATATCTGCTAAATAAACCACAGAATTATCTGTTAACTGGGCAGTTAAATCTTCAATTACTATTGATTTTTCTTCTCTTGTCATAATCTATACTATTATTGCTCAGTGAACCTTTTAGTATCAACCTGAACGCTCGGGCTCATTGTAGAAGACATGTGTATACTCTTAATATACACACCCTTAGATGCCTGAGGTTTCAACTTCACTAAAGTAGTTAATAATTCTCTCGCGTTTCCAGCAATTTTTTCAGCTTCAAAAGATGCTTTTCCAATTCCAGCGTGAACAATACCAGTTTTATCAACTTTAAAGTCAATTTTACCAGCTTTAACATCAGATACTGCTTTTGCAACATCCATAGTTACTGTTCCTGTTTTTGGGTTTGGCATTAATCCTCTTGGTCCAAGTACTCGTCCCAAAGGTCCTAATTTACCCATTACGCTAGGCATAGTGATAATTACATCAACATCTGTCCATCCACCTTTTATTTTGTCAAGATATTCATCAAGACCAACATAATCGGCTCCGGCTTCTTTAGCCTCTTCTTCCTTATCTGGAGTAACTAACGCAAGTACTTTTACATCTTTACCTGTACCGTGTGGAAGGGTTACTACACCTCTAACCATTTGGTTGGCTTTTCTTGGATCTACATTCAAACGAACCGCTAAATCCACAGATGCATCGAAGTTTTCGTTAGCAACTTCTTTAATTAAAGCTGAAGCTTCTGCCACCGAGTAAGCTTTATTGCTCTCGATCTTAGATTGGGCTTCCTTTTGCTTTTTAGTTAATTTTGCCATTTTTAATTTCTTTTTGGATTAAAACGGTGCATCACCTTTTACAGTTATTCCCATTGAACGAGCTGTTCCAGCAACCATTTTCATTGCAGATTCTACGGTGAAGGCATTTAAATCCTGCATCTTATCTTCTGCAATAGTTCTAACCTGATCCCAAGAAACACTTGCTATTTTCTTTCTGTTTGGTTCTCCTGAACCTTTTTTGTTCTTAGATGCTTCCAACAATTGTACTGCAGCTGGAGGAGTTTTAATCACAAAGTCAAAAGACTTATCTGAATAAACCGTAATCGCAACCGGCAATACTTTACCTTGTTTATCCTGGGTTCTACCATTGAATTGCTTACAGAATTCCATGATATTTACCCCGGCAGCACCCAAAGCAGGTCCAACTGGTGGTGATGGGTTAGCAGCACCTCCGCGAACTTGTAGTTTTACAACTTTACTAACTTCTTTTGCCATTTTCTTAATTTTTAAGGTGATAGTTTGTTAGAGTGGAAGCTTTAAAAAACCATCAAAAAATATGTAACTAAAATCTTTATACTTTTTCTACTTGCATATAGCTTAATTCCAACGGTGTTTTTCTTCCGAAAATCTTCACCATTACCTCAAGCTTACGCTTTTCTTCATTTATCTTTTCTACTGTACCATTAAAGCCATTAAACGGACCGTCTATAACTTTTATGGTTTCTCCAATAGTAAAAGGTATTGCTACGTTATCGGTTTTTACTGAAAGTTCATCTACTTTACCAAGCATTCTGTTAACTTCAGATTTTCTAAGCGGCACAGGATCTCCTCCTTTTGTTTCGCCTAAAAACCCAATAACGCCATTAATATTTTTAATCACGTGTGGCATTTCACCTTCAAGACTAGCTTGAATCATTACATACCCGGGAAAATAAACACGTTCTTTGTTTACTTTCTTACCATTTCTAATTTGGATAACTTTTTCGGTAGGAACTAAAACCTGATCCAGATAATCTTCCATTCCAAGATGGTTAACCTCTTTCTCAATATAGTCTTTAACCTTGTTTTCCTGACCGCTAACGGCACGAACTACATACCACTTTTTTTCCTTTCCTTCTGCCATCCTACTATCTTTAAGATTTAATCCATTTGAAATATTCTTCGATAGCCGAACTAAATACGGTATCTACACCCCAAATAGCCAGTGAAAAAATAATAGAAAAAACGGCTACAAGGATGGTTAGCCTCTGTGCTTCGGGCCAGCTTGTCCAGGTAACGTGGTTTTTTAATTCGTTATAAGATTCTGATATATAATTGCCAATTCCTGCCATGTGATTCTTAAGGTATTTGCACGGGTTGAGAGGCTCGAACTCCCGACACCTGGTTTTGGAGACCAGTGCT
>NZ_CAXAVR010000089.1:0-11393 GCF_963972535.1 uncultured Salegentibacter sp. | reverse complement strand
ATGGCAAAGGCTTTTAAAAATGGTGATTTTAGGTCTGGTTACTATCGTGATCAAACTTTTATGATGGCCATTAATCAATTTAGCATAGAACAATTCTTTTCCGGTTTGTATGCCGATTCTAACCTGGAGAATGAACCAATGTCTGGCGGAAGACAAATGGGAGGACACTTTACCACCCACAGCCTTAATGAAGACGGTAGCTGGAAAAACCTGATGGAACAAAAAAACTCCAGTGCAGATATTTCTCCTACCGCCGGTCAAATGCCAAGACTTTTGGGACTCGCACAGGCTTCTAAAATATATAGAAACGTAGCAGGTATTCCATCTGAAAAATTTTCAGAAAATGGAAATGAAATTGCCTGGGGCACTATTGGAAACGCCAGTACCAGTGAAGGTCATTTTTGGGAAACCCTAAACGCTGCCGGCGTTATGCAGGTGCCTATGGTTTTAAGCGTATGGGACGACGAATATGGAATTTCGGTACACGCGAAACATCAAACTACAAAAGAAAACATATCTGAAATCGTAAAAGGTTTCCAAAGAAATGAAGATGAAAAAGGCTACGAAATAATCGTAGTGAATGGCTGGGATTATGTAGCGCTAATTGAAGCCTACGAAAAAGCCGAAAAAATAGCCAGAAAAGAACATTGCCCGGTACTTATTCACGTGGTAGAACTTACACAGCCGCAAGGGCATTCTACCTCTGGTTCTCACGAACGTTACAAAAATGAACAACGCCTTTCCTGGGAACGTGAATACGACTGTAATGTAAAGTTTAGAGAATGGATTCTTGAAAACAATATTAGCACAGATGAAGAGCTGCAAAATATTGAGAAAGAAATTAAGCGCAAAGTTAGAGAAGGCAAGAAAAAAGCCTGGAACAACTATTTACAGCCTACAAAAGAAAAGCAAAAAGAGTTACTCGCGGTACTATCTAAACTGGCAAAGAATACCGAAGAAAAAGAGAGTGTAGTTAAACTGGCAAAAGATCTTAACTCAAATAAAGAACCGCTTAAAAAAGATCTTGCAGTTGCTGCAAGAAAAACTTTAAGAGCTGTTAGAAAAGAAAATTCAGAAGAAAAATCCCAATTACTGGATTGGTTCACAGATTTTGAGAAAGATATGGCGAATGATTATAACAGTCATTTATATATCGAAAATAAAGGAGTTCTTTCTGAAGTTTTACCGGAATATGATGAGGATTCAGCTGAAGTTGATGGAAGAATTATTTTAAGAGATAACTTCGACCAGATTTTTGGTAATATTCCTGAAACATTAATTTTTGGTGAAGATGCGGGTGAAATTGGCGATGTAAACCAGGGACTGGAAGGTCTTCAAAAAAAATATGGAAAACTACGGGTAGCCGATGTTGGTATTCGCGAAGCCACTATTCTTGGCCAGGGCATAGGAATGGCAATGAGAGGTCTTAGACCAATTGCCGAAATTCAATACCTGGACTACGTGATGTACGCCTTACAGGGAATGAGTGATGATTTGGCAACCTTACAATACCGTACTAAAGGAAAACAAAAAGCTCCACTAATTATAAGAACTCGTGGTCACCGTTTAGAAGGAATTTGGCACAGTGGTTCACAAATGGGTGGAATTTTAAACCTGGTACGCGGTATGTATGTTTTAGTACCGAGAAATATGACTAAGGCTGCAGGTTTTTATAATACTTTACTGGAACAGGATACCCCTGCATTATTAGTAGAATGTTTAAACGGTTACCGTTTAAAAGAGAAAAAACCGAGTAACTTACCCGATCTTAGAACACCAATTGGTAAGGTTGAAACGGTAAGAGAAGGTAGTGATATCACTTTAATTTCTTATGGTTCTACTTTAAGAATAGTTTGCCAAACTGCTGAAGAATTAAGCGAATATGGAATTAATGCAGAAGTAATAGATGCACAGTCTCTACTACCTTTTGATTTAGATCACGACATTGTAAAAAGTGTAGAAAAAACCAACCGACTTCTAGTTATAGACGAGGATGTTCCGGGAGGAGCTTCAGCATTTATTTTAGATAAGGTTTTAAATGAACAAAACGCCTGGAGATACCTGGACAGTAAACCGCAAACCCTAACCGCTAAGGAACACCGCCCGGCTTACGGGACTGATGGTGATTATTTTAGTAAACCTTCAGCAGAAGATATTTTTGAAAAGGTTTATTCGATTTTTAATGAAGTAAACCCCGAGGAATATCCGGCGATACGATAAATCTTGTTAATTGTTTAAATGAGAATCCCCAGTCTAAAATTAGATTGGGGATTTTTGATTTTCTGATATTTCAGTTAGTAGGGGTTCTGGAAATTTACAGCCAATTAAATTCACTGATTCTAAAGCCCCTAAAACAATCATCTACACAGCCTGTTTCAACAAAACCACAATTGGAGATTATTCCGGCTTCATCTGTATTAAAATAAATCTCGTTATCTGCTTTATTAATATTTAAATAATCAGATAGACAGGTTTGATATAATTCATCTATGAGCAAAGGATCAAAACCTTCAGAATTACTACCAATTTCCTCACCGGTTTCTGTATAAGATTTAATTTCCACTTCTACCATTTCACCCTCGTCGCTATATGTCTGTTCATAATAAAGATATTCCCTTTTACTAATAATACCATCTTTTACCGATATGATTGTTCGGTTACCAAATCCGCTCCAGGAAATAAAACTAATTGTATAACTATAAGAATTTCCGTTAATATTCTTGAGCTCGCTCCACACCTTCTTACTTTCATTATAACTAACCCCGCTCTCACCAGTAATTGCACTATTATTATTTTCATTCTCAGAACAAGAAAAAAGCACTAGGAAAAAAAGGAAAAAATTTGAGATTTTCATACAGTATTTATTGAATGTCTTCATAAAAGATGCAAAAATGTGCTAAAGGTTGCGTAAAGTTTTATAAAAAAAAGGATTTTTATCACTTTTTACCTTCTCACATCCAGTGTTTCGAACTAACCTCTGCCTTATATAATACATAATTCACGTATTGAATTATACCAGTATTCACCGCATAAAACTTAAGATCACCACCTGCGGTATGAAAAACTACATTTACCAGGTTCTTTCTGCGGTACCAAATAGGCTGCTTTACACTTATAGATTGAATCTTAAATAATTCCAGGGTTTCTTCGGTTTTGTTCCAAAAGCCGGTTTTCTTCTGTAGAAATTCTTCGGTGATTATAAGTTTACGGGCTCTAAAAGCGAATATTTGTAAAGTTAAAGCTGCGATAGTATATACTCCCGCTATTGCTAAAACAGCACCTAATTTTAGGTTTATAAAGTCTAAAAAATACCAGAAGGCAAGAAAAATAACTACCGGTAACATTGCCAGGGAAATTTTTCTGAATAATAATAATTTATCTGGTCTAAAGGTTGTGCTGAAACTAGATTTAGAAGATTCTGGATATAAAAAATATTTTATTTTTTCTACAATTTCTTTTCCAAGACCCGGAATCTTTATTTTATTCTTCTGTAGTTCATTTTCACTACTTGATAAAGAAATTTGGGCCTCATAAAGATTTAAACGCTCCTGGACCGGGTTTGTTTTAATTCGCATTAACTGAAGTCGCCTTGGTTGAAGAGAAACTTTGGTATTGGTTTTTAGGCCCATCTCCACCTCCATTTTATCCTTATTCTGCTGAATTGTTAAGCCATAATATTTGATAAAAACTTCAATAATCGTAATACTTATACTTAAAAGCAAAAGCAGCACAAAAAGTATGGCTAAAAATCCGATAGATTGTAATACTCCGGAAAACTGATCAAAATAAACCTCTACATCTTCTACCTGATCTTTAAAATAGGTATTTACCCTATTATAAATAGTCATTACAAAGGCAAACACTAACGAAAGCCCGCGTAAATAATTAGTACTAATCCCAATTTTAAGGAGCGTGAGAAATCCTACTTTATGAGTCCAAAAAACCTCTTTATTTTCCTCTGTTTTTTCAGATTCTTCTTCTAATGAAGTCTCCTCGGTTTTTTCAGCTTTCGCTTTTAATAAGATTTTTGAAATTTTATTGGCATCCTCTTCAGAAACAGCTTTTATTTCAACTTCTTTAAGATTACTCCCGGCAGTTTCTATTACCAGGCTGTAAACCTTGATTATTCGTTGAAGAATAGAACGTTTAAAATAAACCTGCTGAATTTTATCAAAAGGAATCGCAGTATTTTCGGTAGAAAAAATCCCTTTTTCTAATACAAATTCCTCCCGCTTATAATCGATATAAAAAATAAATTTGCGATAGTACAGGTAGCTATAGATAAGGGCTAAGAACCCAATAAAAAGCAATGCAAGACCAATATAAATTAAAGTCGTTCTACTGGGGCCACTAACCAACAAATACGCGACCACCGCCCAGAAAGATCTAAATAATTTATAAATGCTGGAAATAAAAATAAGAAGAATACCGGCTATAGATTGGCGCTGGGGATTGCTGTAGGCTTCAGGATTCATCATTAGAAATCTTAACCGCAATAGCTTCTTTTAATTGCACAGCCATTTCGGGTTCTAAACCGGGAATAGAAATATCGCTTGCGCCTCCACCTGCAGTAAAAATATTAAGGCTGGAAATTCCTAAAAGCTTATCCCAAATTCCTCGTGAAATCGATGCGTGCTGCACCCTGTTAAATGGAATTACCGTGGTTTTATTAAAAATGAATCCTCTTTTATAAATAATGTCTTTTTCCCTAACAGCATATCCCAAACTCTGAAGCAACTTATAATTATTCCAAAATCTAAAGATAAATGCTACCAATACAAAGCCAAATATAATCCCCGATTGCATATTATTTAGCTGAAAAAACCAAAACACTCCCAGCGCAATAGTCAGAACGAGCATAAAAATGCCCGTCTGAATATTCATTTTTATAAGATATTTAGACGAAACTGAAGAAAAAGCTACCTGCTCATATTTAGGCAGGAAAGCTAAATCTATTTGTTCGTTATTAAAGTCTTTGGCTACGGGATCCATTTTTTGTCAAAATTTGGTTTTCTTTTTTCCAGAAAAGCATCACGACCTTCTTTAGCTTCATCTGTCATATAGGCAAGTCTGGTAACTTCTCCTGCAAAAACCTGCTGGCCCACCATTCCGTCATCGGTCATATTCATGGCGAATTTCAACATTTTAATGGAAGTTGGTGATTTTGCCATAATTTCCTGCGCCCATTCGTAAGCAGTATCTTCCAACTCATCGTGCGGAATAACCGCATTCACCATCCCCATTTCGTAAGCTTCCTGTGCCGAATAATTTCTTCCGAGGAAAAAGATTTCCCGTGCCTTCTTCTGCCCTACCATTTTTGCCAAATAAGCTGAACCATAACCGGCATCAAAACTCGTTACATCGGCATCGGTTTGTTTAAAAATAGCGTGTTCTTTACTTGCAAGCGTTAAATCGCAAACTACGTGCAAACTATGCCCGCCACCTACTGCCCAGCCGGGAACTACACAAATTACAGCCTTTGGCATAAACCGGATTAGACGTTGTACTTCCAAAATATTCAATCTATGGTAGCCATCTTCACCTACATAACCCTGGTGCCCACGGGCTTTTTGATCGCCACCGCTACAAAATGCCCATTTCCCATCTTTAGTAGAAGGACCTTCGGCCGAAAGTAAAACGCAGCCAATTTCAGTATCTTCGTGTGCATTGTGAAAGGCATCTAAAAGTTCTGAGGTAGTTTTAGGTCTAAACGCATTGCGAACATCAGGTCGGTTAAAGGCTATTCGCGCCACGCCACCCGATTTTTTATAAGTTATATCTTCGTATTCTTTTACAGTTTTCCAGTTGATTTCACTCATAGGTCTTTATTTTATTCAAAAATAAGCTTTTCAATTTATCTTAATATATTTGCGCTGCAAATAGATTTGCATTGTTTTTGCTATATTAAAGACAAAAGCCCTAAAAATGAAATTTCGCTTGCTATTTCTTAGTCTATTTTTATTCAACATAACTTCGGTTTCCGCCCAGGAATATTGGGATGTGGCCGATTTTGAAATTAGCAATTACAGTATAGAACCTTCCTGGAGTGACCTTAGTTTTGGCCAACAATTCTTTAAAGGAGATTTTGATCTTCCCAGCGGCGAATTTTTAAATGTAGATGATGGAAAACGCGCCAGTGTAGATATGGTTGGTATTCTTGAAAGCCAACGAAATATGAAAAAACGTACTGTAGATATTGGCACTCCCTTACCTACAACAAATCAAAAGAAAAAAGCTTTTGAAATTTCTAATAATTACCGAATTAGGGATAATGACGAAGTTTACAATGATGCACTGAATTCGAATCCTTATTACCAAAATCAGCGAATTTATCAAAACGCACTTCACAGACAAACCCAGCGAAGAATGTTTTATGGTTCTCCATATTACTCACCCAGGGGCCGCTACTTTTACTAATCTTGTTTTAAGTAAAGGCCGTCGTCTTTAATATCTATTTTTCTTTGTTTATAAAGGTTTCCGGCAGCACGTTTAAAACTCTTTTTGCTAATTCCTAATTGGCTATGAATAGCTTCAGGAGAAGATTTATCGGTAAGGTTTAGATAACCTTCATTTTTCTTTAATTTATCAAGGATTAACTCAGCATTTGGTTCAATACTTCTATAACCCGGTCTTTGTAAACTCACATCAATTTTCCCATCGGGACGGGTTTTAGTGATAAATCCGCGCATTTCATCACCAACATTTATTTCCTGGAAAACATCGTCGTGATAGATCAAACCTAAATGCAACTGATTGATAATTACATTATAGCCTAAATCACTTTTATTACTAATTATAAGATCTACCTCTTCAAAAGGCTCTATGGTTAATTCTGAATTATCTAAAAAAGCATGTACTTTACTTGAAGCTACCAAACGATCAGTTTCTTCATCTAAATAGCAAAAAATAAGATACCGGCCACCTTTTTTCATTGGATATGCCTGTTCTTTAAACGGAACAAATAAATGTTTTTCCAGTCCCCAGTCTAAAAAAGCTCCAAATTCAGTGGTTTCTACACATTTTAAAAATGCGAATTCATCAAGCTTTACCAATGGCTCTATCGTTGTGGCAACTGGTCTTTCTTCGTGATCCAGGTAAACAAAAACCTCTATCTCTTCACCTATTTCAAAGGTTTCGGGTATATATTTATTTGGAAGTAAAACTTCATTTCCTTCAGCATCTGTTAAGAAAAGTCCCGGTTCGGTTTCTCTTACAATATTAAGCGTATGATTTTCGCCAATTCTAAGCATAATCTATATTTTGAAGTGCAAAGATACTTTATATTTTACGGCTTTTCTATAAAACAGGAAAATCCGTTTTTCCCCTTTGAAAAACGGATTTTATAAGTTTTAGACCATTTATTTTATTTAAAAACGCTTTCTTTTTTAAAGTGTTTTGTAAGTAAATAATAGACTACTGCACGATATTTATTTCTGTTAGATTTCCCATATTTTTCCATTACGGCATTTAAACCTACATCCAGTTTTTCGTCATCTTTAAGTCCTAATTTTTTAATAAGGAAGTTGCGTTTTACGGTTTCCATTTCAGATTCTGAAGAACTGGAAACAGTTTCTGCATCACTCCTAAAAATACTGGGGCCACAAGATTCGGTTACTTTTCTAAGCAAACCAACATCGGGTTCATCGCCCGTTTTGTCTTTTACATCCTGGATGTATTTACCTACTTTTTCATCGGTTTTTGTACTCATAATTAAGAATTTTGGTTTATTTTTCAACAAGTTACTTAAATGAGTGTTTATCTACCAATTTAAATTCTTAAGATTTCATAAAATTGAAGTATTCCAACAGTACTTCATCGTTAATTTTTCTTGGTGTAAAAATTTCCAGAATTTTGGGCTTATCTGAATTGCTGAAAAATCCAGTCAATTCCTTATTTATCTCTTCGGAAGTTTTAGCAACAGCATATTCAAAACCGTACATTTCGCTTAAAGATTTTGCCTGAAGCTGGTGGGTGGTTTCAAAATAAGTCTCAAAATTCTCTGTATTCTTATTTCCGGGGAGTATCCTAAAAATTCCGCCGCCGTTATTATTTAGAATAATTATCCTAAAATTCTTCGGAATATAATTATTCCACAGCGCATTGCTATCGTAGAAAAAACTCAAATCGCCTGCAATCATTAAGGTGGGCTCAGCATTTAAACAAGCAGCCCCAACTGCGGTAGAAATACTCCCATCTATCCCGCTGGTACCTCGATTGCAAAAAATACGCAAGCTTTCTTTCCATTTAAATAGTTGCGCATAACGAATCGTAGAACTGTTGCCAAGATGAACAATATAATTTTCGGGAATAGTTGGCACAATTTCCTGCATCCCTTTAAGATCTGAATACGGAATCTCATCCATATACTCCTCGTGCCGAACCTGGCGTTTGCTCTTAACTTGTTTCCAAAATCTACCATAATCACTTTCTACCTGTTTAGTTAACGGAAAGAAATGGGTGAAAAATGAATTTACGGTGGTTTCAAAATGTTTATTTAAGCAAAAAAATGTGTTATAGGCTTTTTTTGGATCAATATGCCAGTGTTGCTGTGGCTGGTTATTTCTTAAAAATGCTTTTATTTTTTTAGAAACAATCATTCCGCCAAAAGTTAGTAAAATTTCAGGCTGAAGCGTTTTGAATAATTCTTCCCTGTTTTCATCTTTCTCAATAGGACCAATAAGGGTATCAATTCTAGTAAAAAATTCGGGATGATTTAAATTAGAAGTAGTTTCCGTCAATACAATAACCGAATCGTCTTTGGCCAGTTTTTCCAAATATTGCTGTTCAACAATATTGGGCTGCGCAACGCCAACAATCACCATTTTTCGCTTTGCTTTGTTCCAAAGTTCGGCATAACCGCCTAATTGACTTTCGGTATAGGTTCGTTCTTTAATTTCTGGCAAAATCTGGATAGGATTTACCTCAACATTTTCTACCAAATCGTACAAAGGCTCGTAAAATGGCACATTTATATGAACCGGCCCCTTCTCTTCTATCGCTTTATTTAGCGCCAAATTGACTTCCCGCTCATTATGTTTTTGCGATTCAAATTGTTTTTGCTGAAGCTTTTTATCGGTTGCTTCAGAATCTAAAACTAATTCTGAATGTAAATTTGCGGAATATAAAATATGGTTTTCAAATACGTTTTTTTGTCTAATTGTTTGTCCGTCGCCAATATCTATACGTTCAATAGGTCTATCTGCAGAAATAATCACTAAAGGAATATCACTATAAAAAGCTTCGGCAATCGCAGGATAATAATTTAACAATGCAGAGCCAGAGGTACAAACCAGCGCCACCGGTTTTTGTAATTGCTGCGCCATTCCTAACGCATAAAAAGCCGCACAGCGTTCATCTACAATACTGTAAGGTTTAATTTCGGAATGGTGGGTAAAACCTATGGTTAGAGGCGCATTTCTTGAACCTGGAGAAATCACCACGTGATTTATATTTTTAGCCACACAAAGGGCTACAATAGATCTGGCAACTGGTATTTTGGAGTATTTCACAAAGTTTATTTTGTAGAGTTGAATCCCAGACTTCACAGGTTTTAAAAACCTGTGAAGTCTATAATTTTGATATAAGGTCAACCTGAACTTGTTTCAGGTTCTAAGCTAATTAAAAACCTATATTCTGAAACCAGTTCAGAATGACGACAGGCAATTTAATTTCACCCAAAATTACAATTTCAAAAACATTTTGGGAGCAGGTTTTGACCTTATTTAACAAGTACAGATTTTATGGTATGCGATTTATTTACGGTTTCCTGCCATTCATCTGCAGGACTGGAATCTTTGGTAATCCCACCACCAATAAATAACCTGGCTTTTCCGCCTTCCAATTTCATGCAACGTAAATTCACAAAAAGGGAAGTTTGTTTTAGGATGCTTCCATAAGCTTGATTTTCCTGATTTCTACGATTGTTATTTCGCTTTACCTCCTTTTTCATATTCAATTCTCCCAAAAAACCTGAATAAAATTCGCGATCGTAAGCTTCATGCTCTAAAATAAATTGTTCCGCCATTTTCTTCGGAAGTCCGCATACAGCCGGAGTTGGATGTAAAGCAAAAATCAAACTTTTAAGACTGGATTTTTCAGGATCTAACATTCCTGTAATATCGGTTTGTAAATGCAGCAAATTCCCAGCTTTGGAAGTATAGGGCTCAGATTTATGAATAATCCCCGAAACTTTATGTTCCAGATTTTCCAAAATCGAATCGGTAACAATTTGTTGTTCCTCAATTTCCTTTTCTTCCCAGTTTACAGATGAAGTTCCTTCAAAGGCCTGGGTTCCGGCCAGGGCCATAGTTTTAAATTTTTCACGTTCTACGTTTAAAAGAGTTTCTGGAGTGGCACCCAGCCAAATCCCGGTTTGAGGATGAAACCAGAAATACACAAAAGCAGTTTTATATTTTTTAAGTAAATTCTTAAAAATCTCCATCGCTTTAAGTTGGGTTTGCACGTCTTCCTTACGTGACAAAACCACCTTTTTAAATTCTCCTTTTTTTATGGCTTCAATTCCCTTTTCAACCAATTCTTCGTGTTTAATTCTGGCTTCGGAATTTGTATAAGCAGGGGGGAATTCCTGATTTTCCTTTTCTACTTCTTCAAAGCTTTCAGCCGAATATTCTGTAGTAATTATTTCGGCATTTTCTGAAGGGATTAAAATTGCGTTTTCAGTATTTTCAAAGGGAGCAAAAACAAATCCATTTTCGGTAAAATCGTCGGTTTTATATGTTTCAGCTGAATCCTGAAGCAAAGCTTTGGTCAATTCGTTTTTAGATCCAGGGTTTCTATAGGCTACAAAAGGATTTCCGTTTTGAATTTGTTCTTCCAATTTTATAAAAAACTCTTCGTTGTTCATTTTCTATTTCTTTTTTGGCAATGCTATGGTAGTAAGTTTTACGATAGAAATCAGGTTATTGGCTTCGTCGGTAATTTTTATTTCGCACAACTGGGTTGTTCGGCCTTTATGAATAAAAGAAGCCCTGGCAAAAACAAAACCTTCAGCAATACTTTTTAAATGATTGGCAGAAATTTCAATACCGCGAATAAAAAACTCCTCGGTATCTAAAAAAACATAACTGGCCATACTTCCAACACTTTCAGCCAAAGCTACGCTGGCACCACCGTGCAACACGCCATCGGGTTGATGCACTTTTGGGGTAACCGGCATTTTGGCTATTAAATAATCTTCCCCAACTTCAGTAAATTCAATTTCCAGGGTTTCCATAAGCGTATTTTTACACACCTTTTTGGAAAGCTCCAGAATTTCTTCATTGGTCATCATTCAAATTATTGATTATATCGTAAAAGTACAAAACCCTGAAATAAAAATAAGCATTGAGAAAGACCTAAGATGCTAAAACAAATTTTTAATCTTTCATAAAAAA
>NZ_CAXAVR010000088.1:0-11402 GCF_963972535.1 uncultured Salegentibacter sp. | reverse complement strand
AAAAATAAGTTTTATTTCCCCTCTGCAAACTACTCACCACCATAGTAGGAGTTTGCGCGTTTTCCTTCTCAAAGTGAGTTTTATAGTAGTGGGAGCCGTTCCTCTACTTTCTTATGTATTTATGAGTGATGATACCTCCAACATAAATTCTCAACTTTTTATTTATTCATGTATTCTTACCGCAGTTGCACTTTCAATTGTAGGAGCACTAAAAAGTTTGGTAACCGAAAAAAATGTAATTATAGGAATTCTCGAAACCTTATTATTAGGCGGAATTGCAGCTTTTCTTGCCTATTACGTAGGAGATGTACTGGAAAAGATGTTTTTATAGGAGCTCTATTTAATCCGGTTAGAATAAAATATTATCCCTATATTGCTTATTTCAAAAAATTAAAGATTGCTCGATCATTGTATTAAAATTCATTCCTCACCTGGCTTCTCTTTATTTTTCTTCTTTTCTTGCTCCTTTCTAAGTTGCTCCTGCAACTTTTCCATATCTTTTTCTACCTTCTCATCTAAAACTTTGGCATAAATCTGTGTGGTCTTAAGAGACCTATGTCCTAACATCTTGCTTACAGACTCTATAGGAACACCTTTAGATAGTGTTACGGTCGTGGCAAATGTATGACGGGCTAAATGTGTGGTAAGGTTCTTTTTAATACCGCAAACGCTGGCTATTTCCTTCAAATAAGCATTATATTTTTGATTGGAATAAACCGGCAAAACTACTTTCCCCATTTTTACCTTGGGATGGTCTGCATATTTCTCAAGTATTGCTTTTGGAATATCAAGCAAAGGTACACTGCTTAGTGATTTGGTTTTTTGTCTTTTGGTTTTTATCCATTGCTTACCTTTTGAATCCAAAACGATATCATTTGCGCTCAATTTTTCTACATCAGAGAATGATAGACCGGTATAGCAGCAAAAGACGAAAATATCCCTCATTCGATCCAGGCGCGGAATTTCAAAATACTGTTCCACCAAATTCTGAACTTCAATATCCGTAAGAAATTTTCGTTCGGAAGGTTTCCAACTCCCTTTCCAATGGAAAAAGGGATCTTTTTCTATCCATTGATTCGCATAAGCGATACGGATGATCTTTTTAAAATTTACGATATACTTTTGGGCCGTATTGTGAGCACAGTCTTTTTCCGATTTTAAATAATGATTAAACCCAACAATAAATTGGTGGTCCACATCTTCTACGGGTATGTCTTTTACTTTATAACGATACTTAATGTAATCTTCAATATGCTTTTTACAGGCATTATATCTTTGCAAAGTTCCTTTGGTATATCCTTTTCCGATTAGTTTTTCCATATCATCATTATGATCCTGAAAAATTTCAACCAGCATATACTGCTTCTCCTCCTTGCCCATATAGATATCCTTTATAATCTTCGCAGAAACTCTTTTCCCCTCTCTTAAAAGGCGATCGTGAATATCATATAAGGAAGCTCGCATATCGTCAAGGTATCTTTTTAATGCTTTTGCCTCCGTCGAATTCCCACGGGTGCTATTCGTATGGCTATTCCATTTACCTGCATCAATTTTTCTTGATGTTGTAAAATCTGTGCGCTTACTGTTATATGTAAGACGTGCGTAAATAACGGCTTTCGTGTTTTGATTGGAAGTCGTTTTTTTCGGATAAAAAGTAATAAATAGTGAGTTGATCATCGGTGCTTGTTTTAAATATGCACCTCAAGGTATAAAATTTAAGTGTTAAAAAAACGTCGCAACTATTTTATTAACAGGTCATTAGGAGTTTCAAGGTGCATATATTTTCATAAAAAAATATGCCCCGAATTCAGCACCAATCACTTAGCATTTTTTGTGATATTTTGAAAGGTTTGGGAATAAAAAAAGCCTCTAAATCATTGATTTTGAGGCTTTTTAGGATATTTTGGTACTTTAAAAGCGGTCTGGACGAGACTCGAACTCGCGACCCCCTGCGTGACAGGCAGGTATTCTAACCAACTGAACTACCAGACCGTTGCTTTATTGCGAGTGCAAATATACATCTGTTTTATTATTACACAAACCTTTTTTTAAAGTTTTTTCAGCATTATTTTTATACCATTAGGCAAACTTTTGTCTTTCAACAAAATAGGTTGTCAAAATTTTATCGAAGTTTTTATTAATATCTGCTTCTACATAATTAATCTTGTATTTAGCGCATTCCAATTTCAGGTCAGCAACATATTTTTGTACCGCCTTTTGGTAACTTTCTCGAATATTTTCAGAATAAAGATCTATTTCGGCTCCGGTTTCCACGTCGGTAAATCGTTTCGGAATATTCTCAAAGTCAAAATCTAATTCCCGCTTTTTATCCATCACGTGAAATAGCACCACCTCATGCCTGTTATATTTTAAATGCCGTAAAGCTTCAAAAAGTGCTGCTTCTTCGGTATCGGCCTGGAACATATCGGTAAACAGAAACACCAGGGAACGGCGTTTTAACTTTTCAGCAATTTGATGCAGAAAAGTGTAAGTTTTAGTTGCTTTATGAGTTGTTTTCTTCTCCAGGCTTTTATTTAACGCGTCCAGCAACATATGCTGGTGCCGATCACTGCCTTTTTCAGGCGCGTAAAACTCAAATTCATCGCTATATATGCTAAGGCCTACCGCATCGCGCTGCCGCTTTAAAATCTGCATTATACTGGCTATAGATAATACCGAAAAACCAACCTTATTAAGAGAGTTTACCGAAAATTTCTTCACTTCAGGATAATGCATCGAAGCCGAATTATCCATAATAAAATGACAGCGCAAATTGGTTTCCTCTTCGTAGCGTTTTGTGTAGAGCTTATCGGTTTTAGCAAAAAGCTTCCAATCTATATGCTTGGTACTTTCGCCGTTATTGTAAATCTTATGCTCGGCAAATTCTGCAGAAAACCCGTGAAACGGACTCTTATGAATTCCCGAAATATAACCTTCTACCACCTGTTTCGCCAAAAGTTCTAACTGGGTAAACCCCGCCGCCGAACTATATATTTCTTCCTTTAAATCCATTCCGTACTAAGATAAATAAAAGCTGGTGTTTTAAAACTAAAAAGCCGGCAATAAAAAACCCGGTACAAGACCGGGTTTTCAAATTATATAAAATGCTAAAAATTATAGCAATTCGTCTAAAGCCTCAGCGTAAGTATTTTTTGGTGCAACACCTACCTGGCGGCCTACTACTTCTCCATTTTGAAAAATAAGCACAGTTGGAATATTTCTCACTCCGTATTTCGCAGCAAACTCCTGGTTAGCATCAACATCTAGTTTTCCTACAACAGCTTTCCCGTCATATTCAGTACTAATTTCCTCAATAATTGGTCCTACCATTCTACAAGGTCCACACCATGCAGCCCAAAAGTCTACCATTACAGGTTTGTCACTTTTTAGTACCTGCTCTTCAAAATTCGCATCAGTTATTTCAATAGCCATAATTATCTATTTTTAATTTCTGTTATTATCATTAAAGTGTAAAATTAGTCAAATATTTTTGCTTTCCTTACACAAGCGATATTGTATTTAATTATACGCTTATTCAACTCGTTTATTTGGCGGTTTCCCCGCGCTCGTAGCGCGGGGTCGGGCTTTCAGCGCTACACGGTAGCTTGCTTCAATCCCTAACCGGAAAAATCAGTTTCCAGTTGGCAGTGAGCAGTGAAAAATAAATATTCGTGCATTCGTGGCCTTAAAAAACATATTACTGCATACTGCAACTGCTTACTGAATACTGAAATCAATTCAACTTATACATCACCTGTTCATCTTCCAAAGTATGTAAAAGCTCTTGCGAAATTTTCACTTTTTGTTTCTTACTTGGCATATGTAATTTTACCTGTTCTTTCATTTCATACACCACAAAATTCAGTTTATGGTCACCTCTATGGGTTCTAAAAACATCTTTAAACCAGTTGATTTTTTCCTCATGGAGATCCGCAATATCCAATTGAATTGTGAGTTTTTTCGCAAATTGATCCATCACATCGTGTAACAAATAAATGTTGTTAAACTGAATTCTTGGTTCTCCCTTTTTACCGGTTTCTTTATTGGTCCAGCCTTCTTTTACAAAGATCTTGATATGCACAAATGAATTTGGAACCAGAAAGTGCCTGAATTTTAAATATTCCTCACCAAACATCCTAAACTCATAAGTATCGGTATAATCTTCTACACTAAACATCGCCCAGCCTTTACCCATTTTTGAAACCCGATGCTGCACATCGCTTATCACCCCACCAAACGTAAGGTCTCGGTTTACGCATCTTTCCAGATCATTGAATTCTCCCAACTTGGAGTTACAGAAATAATCCATCTCATACCTAAAATCGTCCAGTGGGTGACCCGAAATGTAGATTCCTACCACCTCCCGTTCTCTTCTCAGTTTTTCCATAGTGCCCCACTCTTCACAAGGCGGCACCACAGGTTCCGGAATTTGGACTTCACTGGCTTCCCCAAACAGACTCACTTGTGAGGAATTCTCATTTTCCTGGAATTTTGCTGCGTATTTAATCACTTTTTCCAGAAAGGTAATTCCGTCGCCATCATCGTGAAAATATTGCGCGCGGTGTGTATCGCCGAAGCTGTCGAAACCACCCGCTAAGGCCAGGTTTTCAAAAGCTTTTTTATTAGCCGAACGCAAATCAATACGTTTCGCCATATCAAAAATAGATTTATACGGCCCGGCTTCTGTTTTTCGGTTTTCCACAATAGTAGCAACCGCGCCGGAACCCACACCTTTTATGGCGCCCATTCCAAAACGAACCGCATAATCTTTATTTACCGAAAACTTATAAAAAGATTCATTTACATCTGGACCCAGTACATCAAGCTTCATTCTCTTACATTCTTCCATAAAGAAAGTAACCTGCTTAATGTCGTTCATATTATTAGAAAGCACCGCAGCCATATATTCCGCAGGATAATGCGCTTTTAAATAGGCGGTTTGGTAGGCAATCCAGGCATAACAGGTAGAGTGGGATTTGTTAAAAGCATAGGCAGCAAAAGCTTCCCAGTCTTTCCAAATCTTCTCTAAAACATCTCTTGGATGACCTTTAGACTCTCCGCCATCTAAAAATTTTGGTTTTAATTGTTCCAGTAAAGCGAAGATCTTTTTACCCATCGCCTTACGCAAAACATCGGCTTCACCTTTACTAAAGCCGGCCAGCTTCTGTGAAAGTAACATCACCTGCTCCTGGTAAACCGTAATTCCGTAAGTTTCCTGCAGATATTCTTCCATTTCAGGTAAATCGTAGGCAATCTCCTCATCGCCGTGCTTACGTGCAATAAAACTCGGGATATATTCCATTGGTCCGGGGCGGTACAATGCGTTCATAGCAATAAGATCATCAAAAACCGTTGGTTTAAGATCTTTCATATGCTTCTGCATCCCCGGCGATTCATATTGAAAAATCCCTACCGTTTCCCCACGCTGGAAAAGCTTGTAAGTTTCTTCATCATCTAACGGAAATTCATCGGGCACCAAATCTATATTATGCCTGCCTTTTACAATTTGAACCGTGTCTTTAATCAGGGTTAGTGTTTTCAACCCCAGAAAGTCCATTTTTAGTAGTCCGGCGCTTTCTACAACCGAGTTATCAAACTGAGTAACATAAAGATCGGAATCCTTTGCTACCGAAACCGGTACATAATTGGTAATATCTCCGGGAGTAATAATTACCCCACAAGCGTGAATCCCGGTATTTCTAACCGAGCCTTCAAGAATTCTCGCCTGGTTTACCGTTTGTGCTTCCAGGTCGTCTCCTTCAGCAATATTTAAAAGTTCATTTACTTTTTCTAAATCTTCACTCCTGAATTTCTTTTTGAGCTCTTTCTCGTCCATTCCAAAGATCTTCCCGAGCTTGGACATGGTAGGGATCAATTTCGAAATTCTATCGGCATCGCCCAACGGAAGATCCAGCACCCTGGCGGTATCCCGAATGGAAGATTTGGCCGCCATAGTTCCGTAGGTAATAATCTGCGCAACTTGGTTAGCCCCGTATTTTTGAATTACATAATCCATAACCCGGCTTCGACCTTCATCATCAAAGTCAATATCAATATCGGGCATACTCACACGATCGGGATTCAGGAAACGCTCAAAAAGCAAGTCGTATTTAATAGGATCTATATTGGTAATTCCCAAACAATAGGCAACGGCACTTCCCGCCGCTGACCCACGCCCAGGTCCTACCGAAACATCAAGATTCCGGGCTTCGCGAATAAAATCTTCCACAATAAGGAAATACCCAGGATACCCGGTATTTTCAATAACCGAAAGCTCAAAATTAAGCCGGTCTTCAATATCGGGAGTGAGTTCCCCGTAGCGCTCTTTAGCACCAACAAAAGTGATATGTTTCAGGTAAGCATTCTCCCCTCGTTTACCACCATCGTTTTTATCTTCTTCTACTAAAAATTCTTCAGGGATGGTAAAGGCAGGTAATAATACATCACGAGCCAGCTCAAAAGGCTCAATCTTATCTACAACCTCCTGCACATTACTAATGGCCTGAGGCAGGTCTTTAAAGAGATTTTTCATCTCTTCGCCACTCTTAAAATAATATTCCTGGTTGGGCAAACCATAACGGTAACCACGACCACGGCCTATTGGAGTCGCCTGCTTTTCGCCGTCTTTTATACACAATAAAATATCGTGAGCATTGGCATCTTCTTTCGCACAATAATAGGTGTTATTACTCGCCACCAGTTTTACATCATGTTTTTTAGCAAAATCTACCAGCACCGTATTTACACGATTTTCATCTTCCTGGTCGTGACGCATGATCTCTATGTAAAGATCGTCTCCAAATTCTTCTTTCCACCAAAGCAAAGCTTCTTCAGCCTGGTGTTCTCCAACATTTAAAACCTTACTCGGCACTTCCCCGTAAAGGTTACCGGTAAGCACAATAATATCTTCTTTGTACTCCTTTATAATTTCCTTATCAATTCGCGGTACATAATAAAACCCATCGGTATAGGCTTTAGAAGACATTTTGGCCAGGTTATGATAGCCTTTTTTGTTCTTGGCCAACATCACTACCTGGTAGCCATTATCCTTTCGGGATTTATCGGCGTGATTTTCACATACAAAAAATTCACAACCTACAATAGCTTTTAATTCCCTGGCTTCTGCCGGTTCGTTATTGGCAATTGCCTCTTCATTTTTTGCTCTAATTGCTTTATTATAATCGCCAATTTCTTTTACAAAATGAAAAGCGCCCATCATATTTGCATGATCTGTAAGCGCTACCGCAGGCATATTATTTTCGGCAGCAACATTTACGAGATCTTTTATACTAATTGTAGACTGTAAAACCGAAAACTGTGAATGGTTATGTAAATGCGAGAACGGAACCTCATCCAGTTTTTCGAGGTTTTCTTCAATTTCTTCAGTAGTAATTTCTGAAGTAGGTTGTTGCTTTTGAAGCCTTTTTCTTATTTCTTCAGAAGCCTTTTTAAGGTTAATGTGTTTTAATCCAATAAGCTCTATAGGCTGCGGATTAGCTTCTGAAAAATTCTCAAAATAATCTGCAGGTACATCAAGCTGTTCCTTTGTAAAAGCTCTTTGGCGCACCAACTCTAAAAAACACCTTGTAGTTGCTTCCACATCGGCAGTAGCGTTATGGGCTTCGCCAAAAGGTTCATCGAATAAGAATTCGTGCAATTCGGTTAGGGTGGGTAATTTAAATTTACCGCCACGTCCACCGGGGATTTTACACATTTGAGCGGTTACTTCAGTACAGGTATCCAAAACCGGCAACTCCTGGAGGTTATTTTCCATCGCTTCCCTATGGAATTCGGCACCCATAATATTCAGGTCAAAACCTACATTTTGCCCTACTACAAATTTGGTTTTATTTAAAGCTTCCTGGAATTTTTCCAGCATTTCAGTTAAGGAAATACCTTCTTCGGCAGCAAGCTCGGTAGAAATTCCGTGAACTTTTTCAGCATCGTATGGAATATTGAAACCTTCGGGCTTTACCAGGTAATCCTGACTTTCTACAAGCCTCCCCATTTCATCATGCAACTGCCAGGCAATTTGTATACATCTTGGCCAGTTATCAGAATCAGTTAAAGGAGCGTCCCAACGTTTGGGAAGACCGGTAGTTTCGGTATCAAAAATAAGGTACATGTACGGCGAAAATTAGGAATTAAGCTGAATATGAGATGTTTATTTCAGAAGAAAAAACACCTGCTTCGAGGCTAAAATTACATATAATTTAGCGCAGCCTCAAGTTAATTTTTCAGGATTTATTAACGATATTTTTTAGCTTAAAAGAAGTTCCTATTTTGTATAAATAAAAAAACCTCACAAGCACCGTTTCCGGTAAGTTGTGAGGTCTATACGAACACTAAAAACTACTACTTCAATCAAACATCTGTTCGTACACTTTTACGTTATTAATGCTGCTTTGTATATTTTGTTGCTGCCTGTTAAGTTTAGAACTTAAACTTGGCGGTAAATCTTTTTCCTTAGTTATGTCTTTATAATCTTCTAAAGCGGCCTTTTCCCCACGCAAGCTTTCTTCCAGCATAGCTTCATCATTGTCACTCTCTACAGAAGATTTTAACTTCATCCATGTGCGGTGTATATCTCCTTTTGCACTACCATCTTCTTTGGGTATTTGGCCATAGCCTGTAATCTCTTCCCTTAATTCTTTAATAAAGATTTCCCGCTCCTGTGACTTTTGTTTAAAAAACTCCTGAAGCTTCCTGTTTTTTGCATTTTTAGACGCAGCGTTAAAGCCTTCTCGTGCATCATAACTCTTCTCAAGTAATTCGTTGAGCTTATTGCCCATTTCTTCTTTGGTTCTCATAGTTGATTAATTTTTTATTGACGATTAGGCTTCTAATTCCAGACTCTTTAATTTATTGAGTGCGGCTACAATCCCATTCTTTTGTTTTAATAATAGATTTGCCGTTGTTGGTGGTATTTCGGGATCTTTTAAAACCTCTTCATACTCATCTACAGCTACCTTCTCGCCTCTTATTGCTTCTTCAAGCGCAGCTTCATCTTTATTTCCTGAAAAATTAGTTTTAAGGTTCATCCACGTGCGATGGGCATCACCGGCTAAACTGGAACCTTTCTCGGGATTCTCCCCAAAATCACGGATTTCAGTTTTAAGCTCGTGGCCAAAATCGTATCGTTCCTGAGCCCTTTCAGAAAAAAAAGCTTTAAGCTGTGGGTTTTGAGAATTTTCAGAAGCATATTTATAGCCTTTCTCGGCATCATAATTCTTTTCAAGTAAGGCGTTCAATTTTTTTGAAACTTTTTCAGAATATCTCATCTTCACTTCGCTTTTTTAATAATTTCAGATATAAAGATAAAGCGCCCAATCTACAGCAACAACCTGTTTAACAGGGTTTAGCACTAATTAACTGCTTTTAACAACAGCCGCTTATTTTAACCTAAAAACTTCCCAAATTCGGTTATTTATAGCCTGCCGGCATCTAAAATTTATTTTAAGTCCAACTCCTTGTGAATTAGAAAAATGTAGTATCTTTGCAGCCTTATTAATAATCGGGGTCGGGAACCCCACAAATTAATTTTTATGCCAGTAAAATTAAGATTACAAAGACACGGTAAAAAAGGAAAACCTTTTTTCTGGATCGTAGCCGCAGATGCGCGCTCAAAAAGAGATGGTAAATTCTTAGACAAATTAGGAATCTACAATCCAAACACCAACCCTGCTACAATCGAGTTAGATGTAGACGGAGCGGTAAAATGGTTAGAAAACGGTGCGCAGCCAACAGATACTGCTCGTGCTATACTTTCTTACAAAGGAGTTTTACTTAAAAAACACCTTGCGGGTGGCGTTAAAAAAGGCGCTTTAACTGAAGAAGAAGCTGAGAAGAAATTCGAAGCCTGGTTGGAAGAAAAAGAAGCTAAAATTGCTGCTAAGAAAGACAACCTAACCAAAGAACAACAAGAAGCTAGAAAGAAAGCTCTTGATGCTGAAAAAGAGGTGAACGCTAAGCGTGAAGCTGAAGCAAAAGAAGCCGAAGCGGCAGCTGCTGCTGAAGCCGAAGGTGCTGCAGTAACCGAAGAAGGTGAACCTGAGGCTAATGTGGAAAAGGAAGTTGATCAAGAGACTGCCGAAGAAGCAAAAACCGAAGAAAAAAAAGGCTAAAACCTTAACTGGCGATGACTAAAGACGACTGTTTCTTTTTAGGTAAAATCGTTGGTAAATTTAGCTTTAAGGGCGAGGTGCTTATTAAATTAGACACCGATGTTCCCGAAATGTATTTAGAAATGGAATCAGTGCTCATTGAATATAATGAGAACCTGGTTCCATTTTTTATTGAAAGAAGTTCGCTGCAAAAAAGCACCTTACTTCGCGTTAAATTTGAAGATATTGAAACCGAGCAGGATGCCGAAGACCTTGTAGGCGCTCTTACCTATCTTCCACTTACTATGCTTCCAGATCTGGAAGACGACCAGTTCTACTTTCACGAAATTATTGGTTTTGACGTAATAGACGCCACCCACGGTAATATTGGCAAAATCACTTCTATAAACGACAGTACTGCACAGGCTCTTTTTGAAATTCAAAAAGGCGAAAAGCAAATCCTTATCCCAATGAACGATGAGTTTATAGATAAAATAGATAAGGAAAACCATACTATTTATTTAACTACTCCCGAAGGTTTGGTGGAGTTGTATCTTGGGTAGCAGTTTTTAGTTGGCAGTTGCAATAATTTAGTCGTCATTGCGAGAAACAATTTGACAATAGGAGAATTGTGACGCGGCAATCTCTTTATTAAATTTCTCATATCACTATTTATTCTTTTCAATTTAAATGTCAATGCGAGGAATAATTCGACGATAAGAGAATTAAGACGTGGTATTCCTTTGTATAAATGAGTATTCCTTATTTTCCCTCTTGAAGAGATTGCTTCAGCTGAAAAAAATCAGCTTCACAATGACGAATCAACTTGGTTTTTTCCGTCATTGCGAGCAACGAAGGAGCGTGGCAATCTTATGTTATTTATCCTAAAATCATATCTTTAGACAGATCATTCCAATCAGGGTTTTGAGTATTTATGAGTTTTTCCTTTTTTGCCCTGTTTCCTGCCTTAATTTTCTTTTCATGTTCAATCGCCTGACTCACATCACTAAACTCCTGAAGATAAACCAATTTCTCGCAGTTATATTTAGCAGCAAAACCTTTGTTCACTTTACTCTTGTGCTCAAATATCCTTTTTTGAAGGTTAGAAGTAACTCCGGTATAAAGAACTGTATTGTTTTTATTGGTTAGAATATATACCCAGGAATATTTCATTTTATAAAATTAAAAACCTGCTGTGGTTAGAGTAATAAGGGAATTCACTAAAAATCAGGATGAGATTGCTTCAGCTGCAAAAAAGCAGCTTCGCAATGACGTTTCAAGTTACAATCGTCATTGCGA
>NZ_CAXAVR010000087.1:0-11829 GCF_963972535.1 uncultured Salegentibacter sp. | reverse complement strand
GCAATCCCGTTTATGCAATGTCTTTTACCAGTGGTTTCTTTTGGTCCATCCTCAAAAACATGGCCTAAATGCCCACCACAACGGGCGCAGTGTACTTCGTTTCTTTGGTAGCCTAATTTAGAATCGGTTCCATAAGCAACTCCGCCTTCAATGGGGCGATCAAAACTTGGCCAGCCCGTACCGCTCATAAATTTATGTTCGGTTTTGTAAAGTTCGTTTCCGCAGGCAGCGCAAACAAAAGTTCCGGCTTCTTTTATATCATTTAAAGGACTGGAGAATGCTGGCTCTGTAGATGCTTTCCGTAAAACCCTATATTCTGCATCGGTTAGTTCTGCTTTCCATTCTTTATCAGTTTTGGAAACTTCAAACTCTTCCTGTGCTTTTTGATTTTTCTCCTGTTCTTTTTGGGCATTACCCTGGCAGCTCATCACAAAGACGGCGAGTAAAATTGGTATTATCTTTTTCATTGCTTTTTTAATTTAAATAGCTACTTATATTTTAAGGGAATAGCCATTTCTAAAAACCCTGGATGGGTTTTTTCTTTTAAAAGTACAAAGATTATACCGCGATGAACGTTGTGATTTTGTTAATTACTTTAGAGTCGCCCAATATACGACGGTGTCCTAAACCTTTTGTTATAAAAAGTTCGCTGTTTTCTAATGCCTTGTGAATATCGTAAGCCGAAGATATTTCTACATCTACATCATCCTCATCGTGAACAACAAGAGTAGGTACATTTACCTCTTTAGCCGAAATTGCTCCTGAATAGCTGTCCATATCAATATCAAATTTTTTATCGAAATGAGCTTTCATTTTATCGGCAACCTTACGGTTCATTTTAAGGTTTCGCGCAAATTCACGGGTTATGTGGGTAATACTGTTGGCGGTGCCTATTATTACCAGTTTTTTTGTGTTCAACCCTTCTTTTACAGCTCTAAGCGTAGCCATACCCCCAAGTGAATGACCAATCACAGCTTCAAATGGACCATATTTTTCATTTAAAAACTGAATGGAATCTATAAAATCCAGCATCATACTTTTCCTGCCGGGAGCTTTACCGTGGGCGGGAGCATCAAAGCTAATGGTACTAAAACCTTCAGCTTTTAAGGTTTCAGCTATTTTGGCTAATTGGGTTCCACGGCCACTCCACCCGTGCACCAATAAAATTTTCTTTTTGCTTTCCCCAAATTCATATACCACAATTTCACGCCCGGTTTTTGGAATTTCTGCCCGATATTGTTTAGAAAGTTCATCCATGTTTTTTTCACGCTCTGGCAGCTTATATTTAAATGGAGTTAAAAAAAGTTGCCCAGCAAACCTGCTGGCTACAAAGGGTGATAGTTTAGAGAGTACGTTGCCGGTATATCTAATATAATTAGGTACAAGTAATCTTTGTACCGGGATTTGGTCTTTTTGCTGTTTGTTCATTTTTAATTTTAGGTAATTAAGCCGCAATTTACATATTTCTTAAATGTCCCAACCCGGAAGAAACGGCTATCTACAGGATTATTCTCATTATGGTATTATTTTTGAAAACTGTTAAATGATGCTTAAAGCGATTAATAAGCATTCAAGGCTTTTGTAATTTTAACAAAACTAAACCAAAACATATGAAACTTAAAAAGACAATTAGTGTGATTGCTGTTTTACTGCTCGTGGTAGCATGTAAAACCAATCCATTTACCGGAGAAAAGAATTTGAATTTTGTCTCTAACGATCAGTTATTTCCTGCTTCATTTCAGCAATACGATCAATTCTTGTCTGAAAATGAAGTTATAACTGGCACTGCCGAGTCACAAATGATTAAGCGAACAGGTAATAAAATTGAAACTGCCGCTGAGAGATACCTAAATGCAAATGGGTACCAGGGATTTTTAGAAGATTTTAAATGGGAATATAATCTTGTAAAAGATGATGCTGTAAATGCCTTTGCAATGCCTGGTGGAAAAATAGTTTTCTTTACCGGAATTTTACCGGTAGCTGAAACCGAAACCGGGGTAGCCGTAGTTATGGCTCATGAGATTGCCCACGCCCTTGCCGATCATGGAGCTCAAAGAATGAGTGCAGCACAATTGCAACAATTAGGAGCAGTTGCAGGCTCAGTAGCTGTTAGCGGTAGAAGCCAGGAAACTCAGCAAATTTTTGCACAGGCTTACGGTTTGGGAACACAGTTAGGAGTAATGTTACCTTTTAGCCGAAGCCACGAGACCGAAGCCGATAGAATTGGTTTAACTTTAATGGCAATAGCTGGATATGATCCTTACGAGGCTGCCGATTTGTGGAGAAGGATGGCTGCACAAAGTGATGGCCAGGCTCCACCAGAGTTTTTAAGTACTCACCCTGCTAATGAAACCAGGATAAACAACCTGCAAAAGTGGGCACCTGAAGCTGAAGCCGAAGCTAAGAAATACGGTGTTACAAGTTTCCAATAAAACATAATGTATAAATTATATGAAAAAGCTGTCTTTTAAGGCAGCTTTTTCTATTTTAGGGCTCTTTAAAGATTCTGAATAAATGAATACACTCCCCAAAGGGCATAAAAAATTATTACATGCCTGGGCTTTTTATGACTGGGCGAACTCGGTTTACAGTCTTGTAATTTCTTCAGCTATTTTTCCTATTTTTTATGGAGCACTAACCATTGTAAAAGATGAAGATGGTAGTATCCTGGACGATACTGTAGATTTCTTCGGAATTAGTTTTAACAACGATTCTTTAATAAGTTACGTTACCGCAACTGCTTTTCTGGTAGTGTCTATTTTAAGTCCGTTTTTATCTGGAATTGCCGATTATGTAGGTAATAAGAAGAATTTCTTAAAGTTTTTCTGCTATTTGGGAGCATTTAGCTGCATTGGTCTTTTTTGGTTTAGTCTGGAATTTCTTTGGTTTGGCTTATTGTGTTATTTTCTTGCGCTTATTGGTTTTTGGGCAAGCCTGGTTTTTTATAATTCCTATTTGCCAGATATTGCTTTTCCAAATCAGCAGGATAAAGTTAGCGCGAAAGGATTTTCTTTAGGTTATATTGGTAGTGTGATTTTATTGGTAGTCTGCTTACTAATGATTCTTAATTATGAAACTTTTGGTTTTGAAAGTGAAGCTTTACCTACACGTTTGTCTTTTGTATTAACCGGGGTATGGTGGATTGGTTTTAGCCAATACACTTATGCCTATTTACCAAAAGGAAATAAAAAAGCTGCATTTACAAAAAATGTGCTTTTCAATGGATTTAGAGAACTTCGCGGAATATGGCTCACCCTAAAACATAATACTCAACTAAAGCGATATTTAGCCGCATTCTTTGTTTACAGTATGGCTGTACAAACCATAATGCTGGTAGCAACTTATTTTGGGATAGAAGAATTGGAGTGGGGGGAGCAAGACGCCACAACCGGCTTAATTATTAGTATCTTATTAATCCAACTGGTGGCAGTAATAGGAGCAACCTTAACTTCGAGGCTGGCTATAAAATATGGGAATATTAAAATCCTCATTTTTATAAATTTAATCTGGATCGCTATCTGCGGTTATGCTTTTTTTATAGTGAGTCCACAGCAATTTTATGTGGCGGCTGCTTCGGTAGGTTTGGTTATGGGAGGAATTCAGTCTTTATCCAGGTCTACTTATTCTAAAATGCTTCCAGAAAATGCTATAGATACCGCTAGTTATTTCAGTTTTTATGATGTTTCAGAAAAGATAGGAATTGTGATAGGAATGTTTCTTTACGGAATCGTGGCTCAAATTACCGGAAGCGTTAGAAATTCAATCTTGTTTTTAGTGATCTTTTTTATCGCCGGGGTAATATTGCTGCTAAGGGTACCCATAAAAAATCCCGTCTCGAAAGACAGAATTTAATAATTTTTATTTTTCAATTTATTTCTTCTGAATATTAATTTGAAGAAATTGAACCCGAACCTGAAGTTTTGAAATCCTGGTTTTCAGGGTTTCCTTTGTATTTAATATCTCCCGAGCCCATTACTTTAGCTTTCAATTTTTTATTGGCGGAAATTTGAATGTCTCCCGAACCCATTACTGTAGCTTCCACATTTTCAGCTTTAAGATCATAGGCTTTAAAATCTCCAGATCCGGTAACTTTACAATTAAAGTCCCTGGCTTTTCCTGCTAAAAGGATATCCCCAGACCCGGATACCGCACCTTCCAGATTTTCAACCGCCAGATCTAATTTTATATCTCCAGAACCGGTAAGTTTGGTACTAAAGTTTCTCGCTGTAATTGTTGAAGAATTCCAAAGATCTCCAGATCCTGTTACTTCAACGGCATCTAAGTCTTTAAAAGGAACAGTAACTTTAATGCCATTACTTCTGGAAGGTTTCAAATTATATCCTTTTTCTACCGAAATTTTTAAAGTACCTCCGTTTACTTCAGTAGTGATATATTCCTGCAGGTTGCTTTCGGCCTCTACGGTTAAATTGCCTTCACTGCCAGAAACCAGTTCCACATCCATAGAGCCTACCAGGGAAATTTGGTTATAATCGCCGGTGCTTCTTTTTTCTGAAGTCATTTCGCCGTTTCCTTTTATGGTTTCGCTGCTGCCCCACCATTGCGCCTGCATTGGGGATGATGCGATAAATAATACTGATAAAATTAAGATTAGTTTTTTCATGATTTAAGTTTAATGATTGATGAATTATTTTTAGTTTGTCTATTGTTTACTGAAAGTTACATTTCCATAACTAGTGTTTATAAAAATGCTGTTACCTGAATTTTCTTCAAGATGATATCCTTCAAAAAGCTTGCTGGTATTCTCATCGTGGCGTTTTCTAATTTGCATCTCCTCAAGTCCTTTTGCACTTCCATAAGATGATTTTACAGTAAAATTGAAGGGATGTTCTCTATCGTAACCCAGTTTTATACCGGCATAATCGGTGTTTATTTCTACTTTAGAAACTCCTTTTAAGATCTTTTCTATAGTTGCAGAACCATAATCGAGATTAAGGTCTAAAGATTCGAAAACACGACCAATTTTAGTGCTTAGATAGTCTCCATTACCGACGATTTTTTTTGCTTTTTCAATATTTATACTTCCATAATCACAATTAAAATCGAGCTGGGCTACTTTTTTTATCCTGGATTCAGTATAATCAGCACTAATATTTAGCCTCTCGGCTTCTTCTATTTCATACCCGCTATAATCTGCATTTATCTCCGCATTTTTTACGTAACCGATATGACTGTTTCTGGTATAATCAAAATTAAGCTGGTTAGAATTTCCGCGTAGTTCTCCAATATCAATTTTCGCATAATCGCAGCTAATTTTTGCATTCCCCAGGAGCCGGTCTATGTAAATTCCGCCGTAATCATTTTCTATATCTACGCTGTGTCTTTCAGGCGCTTTAACGGTGTAGTTAATTTCCATATTTACATTGCCAGAACTATTAAAAAGTGAACTCCACCAGGATCTGTCTTCTCTCGTAAAATGGGTTTTGGCACTCACTCCAGATGAAGATTGATTGAATTCTATTCGAATCTCATCCAATTTCTTTTGTACTTTTTCCTCATCGTCTCCATTGGTTTTTATATTCACTTCTATCACCACTTTGTTCTGATTCCAGGTGGAGATATCTACATTCCCGTAGCTGTTGTCTATAGTGAGCAAATCAGTAGCATTCACATTATAAGTTTTTGTGACCTTTTTCTCTTTAGTGTGTCTCCCGTTGAGATCGCCGTGGCAGTAGCTTAAAGCCGGAGCCAGCATCGTTACCATTAATAATTTAAATATAGTTTTCATCGCTTTGGTTTTTTAGGGTTTTAATATTTTCTATTTGCTCAAGTACTTCATTTAATAGATCTATTCTTTGCTGAAAATTGGAGATCATCGCGTAGATAACCCGTTTATCTTTACCACTGTTTTGCAAGTCTTTTTTCAGTTTTTTGTACTCGGTTTCCAGTTTTTCAAGTTGTGTTAGCGCATCATTTACAATAGCTTCGGTTTCCGGGGTGTTTTCAGCTTCCAGGGTTGCCAGTTCTGTTTTTATAAGCTGGGTATAAAATTGCTGGGTTTCTTTCATTTCTGGAGAAACACTTGCCAATTCTCCTGAATTTCTGCGGGTGTTTTCATTAAAAAAACCGGCAAAAACCATAAAAGCTATCGCAAGAATTGCAGCCACCGATAGCATTGGAGCCCAAAGGCTTCTCTTGTGCGGCCTGCTACCCAAAGTTTTGGCGTGGTTATTCTGTTCTTCCAGCTTTTCCAGAAACCTGGTTCTATGGCCTGAAGCAGGTTCTTTATTGTCAAAGTCCAGCTCTTTAAAAAGCTCGTCTATTTTATCTTTCTTCATCTTTTAGCAATTTTTTTCTTAAGCTTTCTTTAGCTCTTGAGATTGTTGTTCGGGAATTGGCATAACTTAAATTTAGTATTTCACCAATCTCTTCGTAATCGTAACCTTCAATTAAGTGCAGCGTTAAAGCAACGCGGTAATTTTCTTTAAGTGAATTAAGTGTTTTTAAAATCTTATCTACTTTTTTACTTTTTGAATCTACTTCCAGGATAATTCCTTCTCCTTCATCTACTTCGTTTTTAAGCTCATCATTATAGGCTACTTCGTTTAATTTTACCTTTTTATTGAAAGCATTAATACTTAGGTTTACCACAATCCTTTTTAACCAGGCTCCAAAAGTTGAAGTCCCCTGAAAGCTATCTATTTTGGAAAAAGCTTTTAAAAATGCTTCCTGCATAATGTCTTCAGCCTCAGCTGTATCGTTTACAATACGCAGGGAAGTATTATACATGGCCTTATAATAGCGCTCGTAAACTTCCAATTGTGCACGCTGGTCATTTTTCCGGCAACGTGCAACAAGATCATTGATATGTGTGATGGTTGGTGTCAATTAAAACTATCTTGTTTCTATACTAAAGATAGCTTTGAATTTGATTTGTTACACTTTTCAGAAAAAAATCTGGAAAAGATGGTGGCACAGGAATTGACTACTTCTAGTAGAAATTGCACGAAAAGTCGCTTAGTTTACTGAGCATAAGGCTTTGCAGAAAAAGAAAAGATTAAGAACCACAAGCTGTTAGTGACAGTTTGACTTAAAATAAATTATGGCTAAAACGAAATTGACGAGTTTTGACAGTTTGTCATTGCAAGATATAGATCAGGATGCAGATTTAATTCCCTTAATGACGCCAGAGGATGAGGAAGAAATAAACAGGGAAGAATTGCCCGATACTTTACCAATACTACCGTTAAGAAATACAGTGTTGTTTCCCGGGGTTGTAATTCCAATTACTGCGGGAAGGGATACTTCTATTAAATTGATTAATGAAGCAAACAACGATTCTAAAATTATTGGGGTTGTTGCTCAAAAAGATGAAGAAGTTGAAAATCCTTCTGCTAAGGATATTTACAATACCGGTGTTGTTGCACGTATTCTGCGTGTTTTAAAAATGCCCGATGGAAATACTACGGTAATTATCCAGGGTAAAAAGCGTTTTGAAATTGATGAAATTGTAAAGGAGGAACCTTACCTAACTGCAAAAATCAAGGAAGTTCCTGAAGCAAGACCAGAATTGGATAACAAAGAATTTCCCGCGATTATAGATTCTATTAAAGAATTGGCACTTCAAATTATAAAAGGAAGTCCAAATATTCCAAGTGAAGCTTCTTTTGCTATTAAGAATATAGAAAGCTCTTCATTCTTAATCAATTTTGTTTCTTCCAATATGAATCTTGCGGTAGAAGACAAGCAAAAATTATTGGAAACAAACGATCTTAAAGATCGCGCCCTGGCTACTTTGCGCCATATGAATATGGAGTTTCAGAAATTGGAACTTAAGAACGATATTCAGAGTAAGGTGCAGAGCGATATGAGCCAGCAGCAGCGTGAATATTTTCTTCATCAGCAAATGAAAACCATCCAGGAAGAATTGGGAGGCGTTTCTCATGAAGATGAAATTGAAGAAATGAAAATCCGCGCCAAAAAGAAAAAATGGGGCGAAAAGGTTCAAAAACATTTTGATAAGGAAATTTCTAAAATGCAGCGGATGAATCCGCAGGTTGCAGAATATTCCATTCAGCGAAATTACCTGGATTTGTTCCTGGATCTTCCGTGGAATGAATTTAGTAAGGATAAATTCGATTTAAAAAGAGCGAAGAAAATTTTAGATCGTGACCACTATGGTTTAGACGATGTAAAACGCCGAATTATAGAATATCTGGCGGTATTGAAACTTCGTAACGATATGAAGTCTCCAATACTTTGTCTTTACGGACCTCCGGGGGTTGGTAAAACTTCACTGGGTAAATCTATGGCCGAGGCATTGGGTAGAGAATACGTGAGAGTTTCTCTTGGTGGATTACGTGATGAAGCAGAAATACGTGGGCACAGAAAAACTTATATCGGTGCAATGCCCGGTAGAATAATCCAGTCGCTTAAAAAAGCAGGAACCAGTAACCCGGTTTTTGTTTTAGATGAAATTGATAAATTGAGTATGGGACACGCCGGTGATCCTTCTTCAGCATTATTGGAAGTGCTGGATCCTGAGCAAAACAGTGAATTCCACGATAACTTCCTGGAAATGGGCTTTGACCTTTCTAAAGTAATGTTTGTGGCCACCGCAAATACTTTAAGTACCATTCAACCGGCACTTAGAGACCGTATGGAAATCATAAATGTTACCGGTTATACCATTGAGGAAAAGGTAGAAATCGCCAAGCAACATTTGCTTCCGAAGCAATTAAAAGAACATGGATTAACCAAAGAGCATATAAAAATTGCTAAACCGCAATTAGAAAAAATTGTGGAAGGTTATACAAGGGAATCCGGAGTTCGTGGATTGGAAAAACAAATCGCTAAAATGGTTCGTCACGCAGCCAAGAATATTGCGATGGAGGAGGAGTACAATGTGAAAGTTACCAACGAAGATGTTATAGAAGTTCTTGGTAGTCCAAGATTGGAACGCGATAAATATGAGAACAATGAAGTGGCAGGTGTTGTAACAGGATTGGCCTGGACACAAGTTGGTGGTGATATCTTATTTATTGAATCTATTCTTTCTAAAGGAAAGGGTAATCTAAATATTACCGGAAACCTTGGGAAAGTGATGAAAGAATCGGCTACCATTGCGATGGAGTATATGAAGTCTAATGCCGAAGAACTTGGTTTAGATCCTTCTATATTTGAAAAATACAATGTTCATATTCATGTTCCTGAAGGTGCTACGCCAAAAGATGGGCCAAGTGCCGGGATAACGATGCTAACTTCTCTGGTTTCCCTGTTTACGCAACGGAAAGTGAAGAAAAGTATTGCGATGACTGGAGAAATTACCCTAAGAGGAAAAGTACTTCCGGTTGGAGGGATCAAGGAAAAAATCCTTGCTGCCAAACGTGCTCGTATTAAAGAGATTATTCTTTGTAAGGAAAACGAACGCGATATAAAAGAGATTAAAGAAGATTATTTAAAAGGACTTACTTTTCATTATGTAAATGAAATGAGCGAAGTTATAGATCTTGCGATTACCGATGAAAAGGTGAAAAACGCCAAGACCCTTTAATACTTAAGCTGTCTAAAGAGCCTTATTTTTAAAACGTCATTCTGAATTTATTTCAGAATCTAACACGATGCAACTGTTTTCAAGTTAGGAATTGCATCAAGTCTAGAATGACGTCTAAAATAAAGGGGGTTTTTTAGACAGCTTTTTTAATTCTAATACTTAAAGTTTCAGAAAACTATCGCTTTGCCTAATTTTGCCTTCCATATTGAAATTAAATTATGAGTAAGAAAATAACAATTGCCATAGACGGTTATTCTTCAACAGGAAAAAGTACCGTAGCGAAGCAACTTGCGGCAGAACTCGGGTATGTATATGTAGATACCGGCGCTATGTATCGCGCGGTGACCTTATACTTAATGCGTAAAATGATTGTCACCGATACCAATTTTGACGAAGAAGCCATTTTAAGGCAATTACCTTTTATTAATATCAGCTTTGTTTTTAATAAAGAAGTGGGTTATGGGGAAGTTCATTTAAATAATGAGAATGTTGAAAAGGAAATCAGGTTGATGGAAGTTTCCCAACAGGTGAGTAAAGTGGCAGCTGTGCCAGATGTTAGGAAGATGTTGGTTAAAATTCAGCAGGAAATTGGCAAAAATAAAGCGGTAGTGATGGATGGCCGTGATATTGGAACTGTTGTTTTTCCTGGCGCCGATTTGAAGCTATTCATGACCGCTTCAACCGAAAAACGTGCAGAGCGCAGATATGACGAATTAAAGGGGCGTGGGGATGAGGTTAAATACGAAGATGTGCTGGCTAATGTTAAAGAAAGGGATTACCTGGATACCACCCGCGAAGACTCTCCTTTAGTAAAAGCTGAAGATGCTATAGAGATCGATAATTCAGATATGAATTTGGAGGAACAGTTTGAAAAAGTATTGAAACTGGCCAAAGAAAAAATTGAAGAATAAGCATTCTGTTTTTAAACTAATTAGGGTTTGTGAAAAGAAAAATAAGTTGTATTTTTGCAGCCCTTTTTGGCGAAGAATCGGAAAATCAAAAGGGGTTGGAAATCAAAACCATAATTACTTCTGTGTTTTATTTGCTTAATTTTTCCGAAGAATACAGGATACAAATTTTTTATCAGCAATGGCTGAAGACAAAAAAAACCAGGACGTTCAGGACGAAAATCTTGAAGTTCAACCGGTAGCTGGAATGGCTACTTCATCGCAACCCGCTCCTACCGAGCAGCAGGAAAACCCTGAGAAATTTCTTGAAGAATTTAACTGGCACAATTATGAAGAGGGAATTGACCCTATTGATGATGAGAAGTTAGAAGAATTTGAGAAATTAGTTGCAGAAAATTTCGTAGACACTTTAAATGACGAAGTTGTAAAAGGAAAAGTAATTAATATTACAGATCGTGATGCAATTATAGACATTAACGCAAAAAGTGAAGGCGTTATTTCCCTTAACGAATTTCGTTACAATCCAGATCTTAAAGTTGGAGACGACGTTGAGGTTTTGATTGATGTTCGTGAAGATTCAACAGGACAATTAATCCTTTCTCACCGTAAAGCTCGTGTAATTCAGGCCTGGGATCGTGTGAACAAAGCTCACGACGAAAGTCTTATCGTAAACGGTTTTGTGAAATGCAGAACTAAAGGTGGTATGATCGTAGATGTATTTGGAATTGAGGCATTCTTGCCAGGTTCTCAAATAGACGTGAAGCCTATTCGTGATTACGATGCTTATGTTGGAAAAACAATGGAATTCAAAGTTGTGAAAATCAACCACGAATTCAAAAACGTTGTGGTTTCTCACAAAGCGCTTATTGAAGCCGATATCGAAGAACAGAAGAAAGAAATTATCGGTCAGCTTGAAAAAGGTCAGGTACTTGAAGGTACTGTTAAAAACATCACTTCTTACGGAGTATTTGTTGATCTTGGAGGAGTTGACGGACTTGTTCACATTACCGACCTTAGCTGGTCTCGTATCAACCATCCAAATGAGATCGTTGAACTTGATCAAAAACTAAACGTGGTAATTCTTGACTTTGATGAAGCTAAAACAAGAATCCAACTTGGTCTTAAGCAATTAAGCAAACACCCATGGGAAGCTCTTGACGAAAACCTTAAGGTTGGAGACAAGGTAAAAGGTAAAGTAGTTGTAATCGCAGATTACGGTGCATTTATTGAAGTTGCCGATGGTGTTGAAGGTCTTATCCACGTTTCTGAAATGTCCTGGAGCACGCACTTGCGTTCAGCTCAGGATTTCGTAAATGTTGGAGATGAGGTTGAAGCTCAAATTTTAACTTTAGACCGTGAAGACCGTAAAATGTCTCTTGGAATTAAGCAATTAACTCCAGACCCATGGAC
>NZ_CAXAVR010000086.1:0-11835 GCF_963972535.1 uncultured Salegentibacter sp. | reverse complement strand
TTTTAATAAAGATATGGCCGTGCTGGCCATATTCTCATCGGTTTTTTGGATCGTACTATTAATGCAACCGGTAAATGCCATCGCCTTTATGTTCGACGGAATTTTTAAAGGTTTGGGCGAGGCAAAGTATCTGCGTAATTTATTACTTGTAGCCACTTTTTTGGGTTTTACTCCTGCCCTATTAATTTCAGATTATTACGGTTTAAAACTCTACGGAATCTGGATCGCCTTTTTTGTCTGGATGCTAATTCGCAGTGCCGGTTTGGTCATTAAATTCAGAAGAAAATATTTACAGAAAGAAGTTTGATTCTCAGTGGCCAGTTGGCAGTATCAGTGAGCAGTTAAAAACAATTAAACCAAAACCGTATTTTTCAAAATTAATCTTTCTAAATTTGGGTATTCAGCTAACTGAAAAATCAAATTTATGTCTACCACACGTGAAAACGGCAGTTTATATACCAATATTGAAAACGGGATCGCCCACTTAGAATTTGGCCATCCTGCCAGTAATTCTTTCCCTTCAGAGTTATTAGATCGGCTTGAGAAAGAGTTTCAGAAATTATCTGAAGACGACAGTGTAAAAGTGATTTTATTAAAATCTGAAGGAGAAAAAGCCTTTTGTGCAGGCGCCTCTTTTGACGAACTTGTAGCGATTGAAACTATGCAGGCCGGGAAATTATTCTTTTCGGGTTTTGCAAAAGTTTTAAATGCGATGCGCAACTGTAAAAAACTCATTGTTGGCCGAATCCAGGGAAAAACCGTTGGCGGTGGTGTGGGACTGGTTGCTGCTTGCGATTACGCCCTGGCGACTGATGCTGCTGCGGTTAAACTTTCAGAAATTAGCATAGGTATTGGTCCGTTTGTAATTGCCCCTGCGGTAGAACGTAAAATTGGCGTTGGCGCACTTGGGGAATTAAGCCTTGCTGCCCACGAATGGAAAAATGCTTATTGGGCCAAGGATAAAGGCTTATATGCCCGTGTTTTTGAAAGTCTAAAAGAGCTTGATAAGGAGGTAATTATTTTTACCGAAAAACTGGCTTCTTATAATCCCGAAGCACTTTACGAAATGAAACAAATGCTTTGGAAAAACACTTCTCACTGGGACGAATTACTGGCTGAAAGAGCTGCAATTTCGGGAGAATTAGTGCTTTCAGATTTTACCAAAAACGCTTTAGCTAAATATAAAAAATAAATATATGCACTTACTTTACTTGAACATCAACGGCGGCCAAATTCAAGAGCTGGGGGTTTCTATCGGTTCGGCTATCGCCGATAATTTCTTGATACTGCTTTTTAGTTTCCTTTTAATTTTAGCACCTCTATTATTTTTTCATCGCAAAAGGATTAGAAATAAAAAGCTCCATTCTAAAAATAATTAAAAACCACATTAGAGGAAATTAGCATCATTATAACAGATTTCTTATTTTAAAAAGCTTAATTTCAACCTTAGAAATTAATTTATGAGTTTGCCACAGGAACATTTACCAAAAGACCGCGATGCCACCCGGGAAGAGGAATGGGGTTTTACCATTTGGGAATTTATAGCCGATAACTGGCTTTACCTGGTGGGTATTCTAATAATTCTTGCCATTTTCTTCTATGCTCGTTATAATTGGAGGAGAAGACAGGAGAAAAATCAAATGAATTAATGGGAGAAGATACCTGGGAATTTCTAAGTTTTTTAAGTGGAATGGGCTTCTGGCTAATTTTAGCCGTAGTTTTAATTGTGGTAGTACTTTATAAAAAATTCAACAAATAACCTGCACCGGGCCAATTTCTTTCTAGATAGAAGAAGTGTTTCTTTATTTCGAGAAAAATTTAGGAGAAGCTAATCTCGATTATCGAGTTTTTAACCAACCCGTAATACTTAGCCTTGCAGTTTTTACCGGCTTTACTTCGTGCTCCAAAACCTGGCTCTCAAAAATCACTACGCGACCCGGCATTGGATAAATAGCTTTTGAAACCTCAACCCCATTTTCTTCGGAATAAATAACCAATTCCCCTCCATTTTCCGGCTTCCAGTCTTCTTCGTTTAAATAACAAACCATAGAAAGTTTTCTTCTGCCGTCATTTTGAAATGTGTCCAGGTGTCGCTGATAAAAAGTACCTTCAGGATACAGCGCGTAATGGAATTCTTTAGTTAAAATTCCTAGGAAACAGGTTTTATTTAGGTAGGATACTAACGAATTGATTTTGTTGAAGAACAGGTTTTCAGCCTTTCCTGCTTCAGCTTCATTAAGCCATAAAATAAAATCCCCGCGAATGGATTTCGCAACAATTTCATTGGTTTTATTACCAATCGCTGCCTTTTTGAATTGCGCTTCTTCAAATTTCGATTTTAAAGAATTTCGCAGCATTGCAACTTCCTCAGCATTAAAAAAATCGTCTACAACACTGTATTGATTTTCAACTAAATCGGTAATAATATTTTCGTAAAAAGGATTTTCTATAAAATCCAGTTGTTCAAAAAGTTCGGGAGCAGTTTCTGTTATCATTTTTCATTAAAAAAACGGGCAAATATACAACAGAAACATAATTGCCGGGTCAAAAAAATATAACGCTAAAAAACCCTTAACTTTGCCAAAAATAACGCGAGATGAGCAAGATTAGAATTACCAAACAGTTCTCTTTTGAAACCGGCCACGCCCTTTATGGTTACGATGGAAAATGCCGAAATGTACACGGGCACAGCTATAAACTTAGTGTTTGTGTGATTGGGGAGCCTATTACTGATAAAGATAATGTGAAGTTTGGGATGGTAATAGATTTTGGAGATTTAAAAAAGATCGTAAAATCTGAAATTGTAGATAAGTTTGACCACGCCACGGTTTTTAATAAAAACACGCCTCATGTAGAGCTTGCTGAAGAATTAAAAAATCGAGGACATCACGTTATCCTGGTAGAATACCAACCCACCAGCGAAAATATGGTGGTAGATTTTGCTAAAAAGATTCAGAAACATTTACCCGATCATATAAAACTACACTCGTTAAAACTCCAGGAAACTGAATCCAGTTTTGCTGAATGGTTTGCAAGCGATCAATAAGCCCACCAGCCCCCGAAGGGGGAGTGAAACCCGTGAGCTCTTTTTCTAAAATATTTATATTTACAGCTTAGAATTATCATAAATGACTATTCCCGAAGGCAAAAAAGTTTATTTCTCCAGCGATAATCACCTTGGTGCACCTACTCAAGAAGAAAGCAGGCCAAGGGAAATTAGGTTTGTAAAATGGCTGGATGAAATTAAAGAAGATGCCGCTGCTATTTTTCTCCTCGGTGATCTTTTTGACTTCTGGTTTGAGTATAAGCACGCCGTGCCTAAAGGTTTTGTAAGGGTTTTAGGGAAACTGGCAGAAATCAAGGATAGCGGAATCCCGATTTATTTTTTTGTGGGAAATCACGATTTGTGGATGCAGGATTATTTTGAAGACGAACTTAATATCCCGGTATTTCATAAGCCACAGGAATTTGAATTCAATAATAAAACCTTCCTTGTGGGCCATGGGGACGGCCTGGGACCCGGAGACCACGGTTATAAAAGAATGAAAAAGGTTTTTACCAATCCGTTTTCAAAATGGCTTTATCGTTGGTTACATCCAGATTTAGGTATTCCGCTGGCGCAGTATTTTTCAGTAAAAAATAAAGCGATCTCGGGAGATCAGGAACAAAAATTTTTAGGGGAAGACAAGGAATGGCTTATTCAATATTGTAGACGAAAATTAGAAGAAAAGCATTACGATTATTTCCTTTTTGGTCACCGGCATCTACCCCTGAAAATCGACCTAAACGAGAAATCGACCTATATCAACACCGGCGACTGGATAGACTTTTACACCTACGCGGTTTTTGATGGTGAGAAGACAGTTTTAAAGAAATTAGAATTTTAATTCCTCCCACAGCCAGTCAAATAATTTTCCAGGTTTAATTTAAATAAAGTTCCTTCTATTAAGTCTGAAATTTGCTCCAGTTCTACTGCACTTACCGCGAAATCCATTTTTTCAAGTGGAGATCTCAACAGAATGTTCCTACAGGATTTTTCACTGGTACAATTACCACAATTATAATATTTAGCTGCTTTTAAATTATTGGAAAAATGTTGAATTTCTTCAGGTAACAAATAGAAACCCATATCCTTAAAAACCATTTGTATCCTGGCAGGATCAGCATTCGGTAAATTATTTTTCCACCGAAAAGAAATTCCCAATTTGTTGTGATAAATTACAGCTACATCATCCATTTTAAAATAATTTACTCGATAATCGAGATTTAAAAACTCCGAAGCTTGCTTCGAAATAAGTTACCCAAATATAAAATTATTATTTAAAATGAATCTAAATAGAAAAGATTTATTCGCTGATATCTTTTAATTTTAACTGAATAGAAATATTCCCGTTCCATTCATTTTCATCTAAAGAATACACCGCTTTAAAGGTTTTCTTTTCTGAAATTGTTTCAAATTTTTCTCCCAGTCCGAAACCAATCATATCAAACATTGCCGATTTTCCTTGCTGTACAACCTTGCACTTAAGATGCGCTTCATCTGCTCCCACACATTTCCCATAACCGGTATCGGTGAGGTTTTGCGTCATAAAAACCGGACTCATATTCCCCGGCCCAAAAGGAGCAAATTGCTTTAGAATTCTAAAGAATTTCGGAGTAATTTCATCCAGATTGATTTCGGCATCTACTGCAATCTCAGGAGTTAGCAGCCGCCTATCTATAGTTTCAGAAACCACCGACTCGAACTTCGCTTTAAAATTTTCATATTCCGAAGCTGCTAAAGTCAATCCTGCCGCATATTTATGTCCGCCAAACTGCTCAATATGTTCTTTACAGGCTTCTAACGCATTATACACATCAAAACCTTTTACCGAGCGAGCCGAAGCCGCCAGCTTCTCACCGCTTTTTGTAAAAACAAGCGTTGGGCGATAATAAGTTTCGGTTAAACGGGAAGCCACGATCCCTATCACACCCTTATGCCAACCTTCGTGATAAACCACCGTACTGTAGCGTTCCTGCTCCTGCAATTCTTCAATTTGTTCAAGTGCTTCAACCGTAATTGCTTTATCAGTAGTTTTTCTTTCAGCGTTAAAATTCTCTATTTCACCAGCGAATTCCATAGCGGTCGCTTCGTCTTCTTCGGTAAGTAAATTCACCGCGTGCAAGCCATGCTTCATTCTTCCCGCTGCATTTATACGCGGTGCAATAATAAAAACTACATCAGTTATCGTGAGTTTATCCTTTTTAACCTGAGCCAGAATTGCCTTAAAACCCATTCGGGGCGCAACATTGATCACATTTAAACCGTGATAGGCCAGAATTCGATTTTCACCGGTAATGGGTACGATGTCGGCTCCAATGGCTGTTGCAACCAAATCCAGATAAGGCAATAAAACTTCGGGAGTTCCCCCTCTTTTAGTGTTTATAGCCTGGATCAACTTAAAACCAACCCCGCAACCACAAAGTTCTTTATATGGATATTCACAATCTTCGCGCTTGGGATCCAGCACTGCAACGGCTTCAGGAATAGTTTCTCCCGGCCGGTGGTGATCACAAATAATAAAATCAATTCCTTTTTCGGCTGCATAAGCTACTTTATCAATCGCTTTTATTCCACAATCCAGGGCAATAATCAGCGAAATCTCGTTATCGGCTGCAAAATCAATTCCCTGATAAGAAATACCGTAACCTTCAGTATACCTGTCGGGAATATAAGTCGCGATATTTGGGGTGAGGGTTTTTAAGTAAGAAGACATCAAAGCCACACTGGTGGTCCCGTCTACATCATAATCGCCATAAACCATAATATTTTCTTCGGAAGCAATTGCCTGCTGAATTCGGTTTACAGCCACATCCATATCTTTCATCAGGTAGGGATCGTGCAACTCTTCCAAACTGGGCCTGAAAAACTTTTTTGCAGCTTCAAAAGTCATTATTCCGCGCTGCACCAAAAGTGTAGCCACAGGCGTTTCCACCCCTAATTCTTCGGCAAGTTTATTAACAACTAAAGAATCGGGTTTAGGTTTTAAAGTCCAGCGCATCGTAAGTTTTTTTCAAAAATACATATAGTATTTCAATACCAATAAGGGGGAATTCACTAAAACAGAATAATAGAAATTTTTCAGCAATTAATAATAATCCCTAATTTCACGCTTTAGGATTTATAGATAAAATATGATCAAAATTATACAGGGCCAGCTCGTAGATATTGAAAACAGGAAAATTTTTCCTGCGGAAATTAGCATCGAGAATGGAAAGATTACAAAGATTGAAGAAAAACAGCACGAAGTAAAAAGCTTTTTGCTTCCCGGGTTTATAGATGCACACATACACATTGAAAGTTCTATGTTAGTGCCTACAGAGTTTGCTCGCCTGGCTGCAATTCACGGTACGGTAGCCACAGTTTCTGATCCTCACGAGATCGCGAATGTTTTGGGAAAGGAAGGCGTTAAATTTATGATTGAAAATGGGAAAGAAAGTCCGTTGAAATTTAATTTTGGTGCGCCATCTTGTGTGCCGGCTACCAATTTTGAAACTTCGGGAGCTGTGATTAATGCTGAAGATATTAAAGATCTATTAGCACTTCCTGAAATAAAATATCTCGCGGAAATGATGAATTATCCCGGCGTGATCTTCGAAGATGAAGAAGTGATGAAGAAAATTGCTTGGGCTAAACATTTTAATAAACCCACCGATGGCCACGCGCCCGGATTGCGTGGGGGAGACGCGAAAAAATATGCTGAAGTCGGTATTTCTACAGACCACGAATGTTATACCGCTGAAGAAGCCGAGGAAAAGCTTGGCCTTGGTATGAAAATACTTATTCGCGAAGGTAGCGCCGCCAAGAATTTTGAAGCGCTCATAGATCTGCTGCCTGAACATTATAAAAATATGATGTTTTGCTCAGATGATAAACATCCAGACGACCTGGTTTTAGGGCATATTAACCAGCTTTGTGCATTGTCGGTTGCTAAAGGTATAGATGTGTTCAAGGTGCTGCAAGTCGCTTGTATTAATCCCATAAATCATTATAATTTAGAAGTCGGACAATTAAAAGTTGGCGACCCCGCCGATTTTATTTCGGTAAAAGACCTGACCAACTTTGAAGTTTTACAAACTTATATTGATGGGGAGTTAGTTGCTGAAAATGGTAAATCTCACATCAAATCTTCTCCAATTGAAAAGCCGAATAATTTTCATACTTCATCAAAAAATCCGGAAGATTTTAAAATAAAAGCAGCCGGAAATACTATTAAAGTTATTGAAGCGCTGGATGGAGAACTTATTACTAATGAAATTCAGCAAAAAGCTTTAGAAAAGGACGGGGAACTAGTTTCAGATAATGAAAATGATATTTTAAAAATTACGGTCGTTAACCGGTATGAGGACAAAGATCCTGCTGTCGCATTTATAAAGAATTTCGGCTTGAAAAAAGGAGCGATTGCCAGCTCGGTAGCACACGATTCGCATAATATTATCGCGGTTGGAACATCAGACGAAGAAATTTGTAACGCGGTAAACCTCATCATTAAACACAAAGGCGGAATTTGTAGCGTAAACGGGAATGATCAAAAAGCACTTCCACTGCCAATTGCCGGAATTATTAGCGATAAGGATGGTTGGGAAACCGGTAGATTATACGAGGAAATAGATAAGATGGCCAAAGATTTGGGCAGTACTTTAAAAGCTCCTTTTATGACGCTTTCCTTTATGGCGCTCCTAGTAATTCCCGATTTAAAACTTTCGGATAAAGGTTTGTTCAGCGGAAAAAAGTTTGATTTTGTGAAGTTGACAGATAGTAATTAACACCAAAACGTTTAGCCATTCAATCTATAATTTTATGAATCCTGGTTTGTAATTTGGGCACAACCTCTTCTTCGAACCAGGGATTTTTGCTCCGCCAAAAACGGTTCACCGGCGAGGGATGCGGTAGACACCAATAATCAGGTAGAAAATCCTGGTAAGAACTTACTTTTTCAGTAAGATTTAATTTCCCGGGCAGGTAATAATTTGCTGCGTAAGCTCCAATTAAAATGGTGAGTTCAACATTTTTTAATGCGGAAAGAATAGTATCGTGCCACATTGGTGCACATTCTTTCCGGGGCGGTGCATCACCCGTTTTGGCTTTTCCGGGATAGCAAAATCCCATAGGAAGAATCGCAAAATTATCGACATCGTAAAAAGTAGTTTCGTCTACTCCTAGCCATTCCCGAAGCTTTTTTCCACTTTGATCATTCCAGGCAATTCCAGTTTGATGCACTATTCTTCCCGGCGCCTGACTTATTAAAACAATTTTAGAATTTTTAGTCGCCTCTACAATAGGCTTAGCTCCGAGCGGCAGATGCTTTTCACAAAATTTGCAGGCCCTGGCTTCTTTTAGCAATTGCTGCATTAAGATTTTCCTTTTACCACAATTACAATTTCACCTTTAGGCGGTTTATTGGTGTAATGCTGAAGAACCTCAGCCGCAGTTCCGCGAATTGTTTCTTCGTGGAGTTTGGTAATTTCCCGGGAAACCGAAACCGGCCTGTCTTCGCCAAAATACTCTGAAAAATGTTTTAGGGTTTTCAGTAATTTATGAGGCGATTCATAAAAAATCATAGTTCGGGTTTCTTCGGCAAGTAAATTCAAGCGCGTTTGTCTGCCTTTTTTTACCGGTAAAAATCCTTCAAAAATAAATTTATCGTTTGGGAAACCACTATTTACCAGCGCCGGAACAAAAGCTGTAGCTCCAGGCAAACAATCTACTTCTATGCCTGCTTCAACACAAGCGCGTGTCAATAAAAACCCGGGATCTGAAATTGCAGGAGTTCCGGCATCACTTATCAGCGCTATATTTTCGCCGCCTTTAATCCGCTCAACTATGTGATCTACCGTTTTATGCTCGTTGTGCATATGGTGACTTTGCATATGCGTACCAATGTCAAAATGCTTTAAAAGTTTCCCGCTATTCCGGGTATCTTCGGCAAGAATTGTATCTACTTCTTTTAGCACTTTTACCGCCCTAAAAGTCATATCGTCCAAATTTCCTATTGGCGTTGGAACCAGGATTAATTTTCCCATTAAAGCGAATTTAATTACTGAATTTATTCTCTATTTTGGCCATAAATCGCTCTTCGTAATCTTCTTTTCCTTCCCAGTGATTATAATCTGGCTTTACTACCAACTGGATGAATTTTTGAGCTTCATCTAAAGAACTAAAAGTATTTAACTGGGAAAGTACCCGATTATAGTCTGAAGAATTTCCGTCGAAGAGATTTTTTATAAATGAAAGTCGTTCGTTAAGCCCAATATTAATTCCTTTCTTCAACCTGTCGTTTACAGACTTTGGTCTTTGGTCTTTTTGCCTGTTATTCAAGGGTTCAAAATCGGGAAGATTATCATAATCTACCCCAATATTTCTAAAATCGTTTTTAGGCGCTTCGGTTTTTGGCTTTGGTGGCTCTTCTTCCATTTGAAGAGATTGCTGTTGCGCTGGGGGAGCTTGTGGTTTAGGATTTGCCTGTTCTATAAGCTCATCTACTCGCTCAGATTCCGCAGGCATTTGCGCTACGATATCTTTTATCTTTTCTGTATTGGGTTCGGTAATTGCATCGGCATCTTCCCGGTATTCAGTTCCATCTGGAGCATAATCGTCACGTTCGTGCTGTACCGGTGCTTTAGCCTGAACTTTCTTTTCAATCTTAGGCGTTGGTGTAGCTTCAGGAGCCTCAAATGCCTCAAGATTTTTTTCAGTGAAATTCAATATAGAAAGTTGCTCATATAAGGTTGCCGCTTTTAATTTAAGCGCTTTGGTATCCAGGTTTTCCTTTTCAGAAATTATTTCTTCGGCAAGTTTTACTAACTCTTTTTTAAGTCTGTTTTTCATTTTTCAGCAATATTTATGAACCCACTTTTTATTTAAAGTCTTTCTCAAGTTTCAATATAACACTTACAAAAAAAGTGCCTTAATCTGGTTTAATAACTTTAGTGGTTACCAACCGGTAATGGCTTGTATTTTTAATAAATTTGTTCCACCTTTATCAAAAAGGGCAAGTTCCCATTTCGATTTGAAAATTACAAAATGTTTCTCGAAAATACAGTAAATCACGAAGAGCAATTTGGCTGGATTGAAGTTATTTGCGGCAGTATGTTCTCTGGCAAGACCGAAGAACTAATTCGCCGTTTAAAAAGAGCCCAGTTCGCCAAACAAACCGTAGAAATCTTTAAACCCGCTATAGACACGCGCTATGACGAGGAAATGGTGGTGTCTCATGATTCCAATGAAATTAGGTCTACTCCCGTTCCTTCGGCGTCTAATATCAGGATTCTTGCCGATGGTTGTGATGTGGTAGGAATAGACGAAGCCCAGTTTTTTGATGATGAAATTGTAACGGTTTGCAACGATCTCGCCAATAGAGGAATTCGGGTAATTGTGGCCGGATTGGATATGGATTTTAAAGGAAATCCTTTTGGCCCTATGCCCTATCTTATGGCTACTGCAGAGTATGTGACCAAAGTTCACGCTGTTTGCACCCGTACCGGAAATCTCGCACAATTTAGCTATAGAAAAGCTGTTAATGATGATTTGGTTTTTTTAGGGGAAAACGAAGAATACGAACCTTTAAGCCGCGGTGCATATTACAAAGCTATGCTTAGGGAAAGGGTTAAGAAATTAGATGTGAAAGATGCCGAAGAATTGCAACCTAACCTAAAGAAAAAGAATGCCTAAAGCCGAAGAAACCGTTCTGGAAATAGACCTTAACGCCTTAGCTCATAATTTTAAAACCATAAAATCGCAGTTAAAACCGGGCGTTAAATTTATGTCGGTTATTAAAGCTTATGCCTATGGAAATGATTCTGTAGCAATGGCTCATAAATTAGAAGAACTGGGCACCGATTATTTTGCGGTTGCTTATACTGAAGAAGGCATTAGACTGCGAGAAGCGGGGATTAGTAAACCTATTTTAATTCTGCACCCACAACCCGTAAATTATCCTGAAATAATTGAACATTGCCTGGAGCCTAATTTATATAGTGCAAGAACGCTTCAGCTTTTTATAGAGCTCGCAGAAAAGCAAAAACAGAAAGATTATCCGGTGCATCTAAAATTTAATACGGGAATGAACCGTCTCGGCTTTACTGAAGCCAACCATCATCATATTCCGGAGAAATTAAAGAAGACCAAATCGGTAAAAATAGCTTCGGCCTTTTCACATTTAGCAGCCAGCGAAGACTGGAAAGAACGTGAATTTACCCTTTCTCAAATTTATAAATTCAAAAATCTGGCGGGTAAACTTTTGGATGATATTGGCTACGAACCGCTTTTGCATCTTTGTAATACTTCGGCGATTTTTAATTATCCTTCTGCCACTTTTTCTATGGTAAGAAGCGGGCTGGGACTTTACGGTTTTGCCAATGACGACAAGCTCAACAAAAAACTAAAACCTGTTGGTACTTTTAAATCGGTTATTTCTCAAATTCAAAATTTAGAAGAAGGAGGTACGGTAGGTTATGGCCGTGCTTTTAGAGCCGAAAAAACTACAAGAATAGCTACCCTTCCTGTGGGCCATGCCGATGGTATAAAACGCATATATGGCCACGGAAAAGGCGGGGTTTTTATTAATGGCGAATACGCTCCTATTGTAGGAAATGTTTGTATGGATATTATTATGATAAACGTTAGCAACATTGACTGTAAGGAAGGTGATGAGGTAATAATTTTTGGCGGCCCCCAAAATGTGCCCGAATTTTCAGCCAAAGGAGGAACCGTTTCTTACGAACTTATCACCGGAATTTCCCAAAGAGTAAAACGGATAATTATTCAATAGTTAAATGAATTTTTCTAGCGAATTA
>NZ_CAXAVR010000085.1:0-12008 GCF_963972535.1 uncultured Salegentibacter sp. | reverse complement strand
CTGAAAAAAACCAGCGAAAGTACCGCAAGACTTGTTTTAAATATATTTTTCATTTTTATGCTTTTTAATTACGAAAATAAATGTTGTTCACATAAACATTAACTCCTCCAGCTGGTAAACCAGAGTAAATAAGCTGTCCAATATTGGTCATCCCATCAAGGTTCTCAAATTCTGATAATGGAATATCCAAACTTACCCATTCATTCTGAGCAGGATTCTCTATAACAACTTCTGATTCGGAATCGTCTCCTCCACCAAAAACACCATCAGGACCAAGATCCACCAACTTCACTCTAAAAACAGTAGCGTTATCGGTATAGAATTCGGTATGGAAATGCGTCATATTTGAAGCATCTACAGGACTGGCAATTGTTTCAATTCCAACATAATCTAAGTTGAAATAATGTTTAGACAATTTTCCGTCAAACTCTACTTCTTCATAGTCTGAAACAGACCAGCTGGTTCTCCAGGTATCAACTGCCACATCATCGGCAACATCACTAAAAAGTGAAATATATTCGGTTTGCACCTCGCCAATAGTAACATCATCAAAGTAAAAGCTAGTGCCTTCACCCGGGCTATTGAAATCGTAGAATACGATCAATCGGTCGTAACCTACACTTTCATCAAAGGCGTCAAAAGTGCTTAGATCAAAAAAAAGTTCTTCCCATTGATTAGCAACCGTAGTGTTTTGAGTTACCTCAACAAATACTGAAGGATTTCCATTATTGTCTGGTGCTGAATCGGAGTCTTCAAATTTCAACAAAATCGGCACTCCAGCTTCTGGAGACCAGGTTTTCATTTTAACGGTAGTTCCGTTCTCAAAACTTAAAGCTTCGTCAAGGTTTAAAGAAACCCCGGCCCATACTTCAGATCCATCTCCTTTAGAAAGTTCGGTAACTTTAGCACTGTTGTTTAGGCCCGACATATCTGGGTTATCTATCACACCTGCTCCTGCTCCGCCAAATCCGCCCCACGCATAGGTAAGGTTCTCAGATTCAAAATCTATAGGAAGTTTTAATGGCTCTAAAGTGGTTGTTTGAATATTATCGAAATAATAGGTCTCATCATTTCCTGGAGTTCCATAGTTAAAGAATAATACCAGTCTACCGTAATCAATGGTTGTATCTACCGCCGACATATCAAAAGTCAGGGTTTCCCAGGCATTACTAACTGTAGTTTCTACTGTACTCTCCACAAAAAGATCAGCATCATCAATATTTTCTATCTTAAAAATAACCGGAGTTCCGGCAGCTGGAGACCATACATCTACACTAATGTATTTATCTGATGAGAAATCTATTGGCTCATCTAACCCAATAGTGGTTCCTGCCCATATTTCAGAACCTGCAGGTTTAGTATAAGAAGCTACTCTCGCACTGGTATTTATACCAGATGGATCTGGATTATCAATTACCGGTGCCCCTGCTCCTTCACCACCACCAAAATTATTAAAGGTGTAATTAAGCGTTTCTGATTCAAAATCTATAGGAAGGAAAAGCGGATCTGTAATACTGATTTCTTCAGTAACTTCAGTGGTCGCCGCACCACCACTAAGGGCAACTACGCGAACATTGTAAGTACCTATACTACTGTAAGTATAAGAAACAGTTTCTCCCGGCATAAGAAGAGTTGCCTCTTCTTCTTCGTTTTCACCAAAATAAACTTCGAACATTGCAGCGTTTGTAGCGCTGGCTGAAACAGTTACCAAATAATTATTATTGGCATCTTTTACAATTTCAGTTTCCAAATTCTCTGGTGCAAGGAAAGAAACGGTTAAAGGCTGAATTCCTGAAGCCATTTTACCGTTAATATTAGTCCCGGTAACCTCTACTTCATATTCACCTTCTGCATAAACGTGTTCTACAGCATCTCCTACTTTAATCCCTTCTGCAGGAGTAGAACCATCACCGAAATCTACGGTATACACCGCAGCTCCTTCACCGGTTGGGGTAATCTCTACCAAACCGGAATTATCTTGAGTTATTTGAAATGTTGCACCCAAATTTGCCGGTGCCTGTACCTGCTCAAGATCTACAAGGGCATCGTCATCACTCTCGCAGCCAAAAAATGGCAGAGCAAGAAGGAATGCAAAAATTATTTTATAATGTCTTTTCATAATTCTAATGTTTTAGTATCCCGGATTTTGCTCCCAGTTACCCTGAGAAAATTCTATTTCTTCTAACGGAATAGGGAAAAGTTCGTTTTTCCCTGCAGTAAATCCTTCAATGTTATCTGCGGCTCTGCCGGTTCTTACCAAATCAAAGAAACGGTGACCTTCACCTACTAATTCTTTTCTTCTTTCTTCGTAGATAATTTCGGTAAGAGCATTTCCTGCAGCATCTACGCCATCTAATCCTGCTCTCTCACGAACTTCATTAAGGTAAGTTCTAGCCTCACTATCGTCTATTCCACCGCGGTTCAGGGCTTCAGCAGCCATCAATAAAACATCGGCGTAACGAATAGAACGGTAATTATTAGGCTGGGTAAGGTTAGCATCACCTACGTTATCATTTTCTCTTGGAAGATATTTTCTGTTAAAATAACCGGTATGCTTGTAACCTTCAGCATAAGTAGCTCCGGTTTCTGCTGCCCAGGCTTCGATATCTAAAATTGAAAGATCTCTACGAGTATCATCTTCTGAAAACAAATCGTATGCTTCCTGAACCGGAACATTAAAACTGAAACCAGGTTCAAAAACAGGCCCCGAATAATTTCTTATTCCCTGGAAACCTACGGCTACATTACCTTCACTACATTGTAAACATCCAAAACCTGCTCCTTCTTCACCTGTATACTGTACTTCAAAAACAGATTCTTCGTTATTTTCGCCTTCCTGTTCAAAAAGTGTTTCAAAATCTGCTAAAGCATAAGGACCATTATTAATCAAATCTGTCAATACATTTGCAGCTTCATCAAATTCTTCCTGATACAAATGCGCTTTACCAAGTAAAGCCATTGCAGCTCCTTTGGTTGCGCGACCAGTTTCAGGTGCAGTATAATTAAGGTTTTCTATAGCAAATTGTAAATCGCTTTCAATTTGTGCGTAAACTTCTTGAGTAGAAGCTCTTGGTACAGAATTCTCGTCTCCCAATACAAAACGCTCATCTCCTTTTATTGGAATTGGCCCAAACCATTTTACCAATTCAAAAGTGAAATAAGCTCTTAAAAAACGAACTTCAGCAATAATCATTTCGCGACCTTCAAAATCTGTTTTGTCCTGAAATTCCAGAACATAGTTTGCGCGTTGTACACCAGCAAAATTCCAATCCCAAACATCGTCCAGGTTATCGTTTACGGGAGTGTGCGTCATTTCATCTACTTGTTGAAAGCCTATTACATCATTGGCGCTTTCACCGCCACTTAGCGTATTATCTGAAGCAATTTCGCCCAGTAATACGTTTACGTAAGTCGATTGCAGAATATCATAAACGCCAATTAACGCGTTGTAATAATCTTCTTCAGAATTAAAATAATTCTCAGAATCTATATTGTATTCTTCGGTTTTTTCCAAATAATCTTCGCTGCAACCAAAACTGAAAGCCAGCAGGAGCAGAAGAAGCATTTTATTGAATATGTTGTTATATCTCTTCATTGTGCGATTTTTTAAAAGTTAAGGTTTAAACCTGCAAGGAAAATTCTTGGTACAGGGTAGAAGCCGTAGTCAATTCCGCCACCAATAGCTTCACCGGTAGAGGCTGAGGGATCAAAACCTTTGTAATTAGTAAAAGTGTAAAGGTTTTGTACCGAAGCATAAACTCTTAAGCGGTTTATCCCTACCTGCTCTAAAAATGTTTCAGGAAGGCTATATCCCAACTGAACATTTTGAATTCTTGCGTAGGAAGCATCTTCTACATAAAAATCTGAGAAAGCAACATTAGAGGTAGCACCTGTAGTTACTCGAGGTACCTCATTACTGGTCCCCGGCCCTGTCCATCTTTCTAAATAATAAGCGTGACGGTTTACATTTGGCTGGTTACGCTCGTAATTTCTTACCATATCGTTTCCTAAAGAAGCGTAGGTATAAGCCGTGAAATCAAAATTTTTATAATTGAAATTAAGATTTAAGCCCATTGTAGCCGTAGGAATTGGATCGCCAATATTGGTACGATCATCTACATTTATCACTCCGTCCCCATTTGTATCTACATAGCGAATATCTCCTGGAGAAGCTGCTGCACCTAAAGTCTCCTGTGAAGGATGCGCATCTACTTCTGCCTGATTTTGGAAGATCCCGTCGGTTTCATATCCGTAGAAATAACCAATTGGGAAACCTTCCTGGAAACGTGCCGGTTGTGGTTGTCCCACACCAAATTGACCGCCTGGCAGAAACTCGGTTCCATTTACCGCGGTTACTTCATTCCTTAGGAAAGTGGCATTATAACCAATTCCAACGCGAATATCGTCCCCAAAATTTTCTTTATAATTAATAGCAAATTCAAAACCTTCATTTCGGGTAGTTCCAGCATTTATAGTTGGAGCGCCAGATCCCGGTGCGCCACCACCAAAAATCCCCGAAACAGGAATTCCTGCAACCAAAAGATCTTTACGATCTTCTCTAAAAATATCGGCTGCAATATCAACTCTGTTATTAAAAAGCCTAAGATCTATACCAATGTTTGTTTTTTCGGCTTCTTCCCAGCCCGCCCCAGGATTTGCAATTCTACCTAAAGCGGTACCGTTTACTAAACTTCCATTTAAAACATAAGTAGCTTCACCATCTAATAATGATCGATAGAATTCTGCTCCACCGGCTTCATCATTACCAAGTATACCAAAACTTCCTCTTAATTTTAAGAATGAAATTACATTAGAATCTTCTAAGAAATCTTCTTCAGAAAGAATCCAACCAGCCGTTGCTGAAGGGAAATAACCTACACGGTTTTCGGGTCCAAATCTTGTAGAAGCATCTCTACGAAACATCCCAGAAACAAGGTATTTTCCTTGATAATCGTACTGTAGCCTTCCGAAGAAGGATAACTTTCTAATGTCATATTTATAAGCACTGTTGTTCAAACCATCGTTTGTTCCCGTAGTTAGGCTAATATCAGCAAAGTCCCAGGAGTTATTTGGAACATCATAACCAGTAGCATATAAACCATCTCCCCAGTCCCTAATTACCGTCATCCCGGCAGTACCGGTTAAATGGTGTGTTTCATTAAAAATATTCTCGTAAGTTCCAAAAAGGTCATAGGTATAAGAATTATCGTTAATTCGGTTTTGGTTTACCGTACTACGAACATTGTTAAAAACCTTTCCCGGCCCATAATCTATAATTGGCGCAAAATCTTTTCCTTTTGAATTAGATAGACTGTAACCAATTCTGGAGGTGAAGGTCAATTCTTCTATTGGCGTATAATCCAGACTGAAAGAACCGTTGAATTTATTAAGATTATAGTCATTAAAAGTATTTTCAATTTGTGAAAGCGGATTAATAATCTCGTTTCCTAATCTTCCTTCCAAATCTTCCTGGTCGCGGCTAAATGTAGACGGAATATTCAGGGCGTTAAATAAAACAGAACCTAAGCCGTTTTCGTTAATAGATCTGCGGTTTAGACTTGTATAAATTGAATTGGCGGTAAATTTAAATTCATCTGAAATATCTACCCCAATATTAAATCTCGCGGTGCTTCTTTGAAAATCAGATTTTTCAGCCCCAATTATTCCTTCCTGGTCAAGGTGTGAAACCCCAAAAGAGTAAGTAACTTTTTCTGAACCTCCATTTAAGGTAAGGTTATGACTCATAATTGGAGAGGTATCAAAAACCTCGTCCTGAAAATTTGTTCCCCTACCTAAATCGCTAACATTGGGATAAGGCAAAGCCTGGCCATTGTTGGCATAACTTTCATTTAAAAGTAAAGCATATTCTGTGGCATTTAGTAGTGGTAATTTTCTTGAAGTTTCCTGCATTCCTACATAAGCATCATACTGTACGGTAGGAGCGGTATTCTTTTTACCAGATTTTGTAGTGACCAAAACCACCCCATTAGCTCCTGCAATACCATAAATTGCGGCTTGCGCATCTTTTAAGATAGAAATAGATTCAATATCGTTAGGGTTTATGGTGTTTAAATCGCCCTGGTAACCGTCTATAAGAATTAGCGGACCGTTCTCACTATTGGAAGCAATTCCACGAATATTTACATTAATTCCTGCTCCCGGTGCTCCAGAAGATGGAGTAACATTCACCCCGGCTGCAGTACCTTGCAGAGCCTGTTCAATTTTAATAGGATTAAGTTCTTCAATAGTTTCATTGGAAACCACAGAAACTGCACCAGTAATATCCTTACGTTGCTGGGTTCCATAACCAATTACTACCACTTCTTCTAACGCAGCAGCATCTGTTTTTAATGTAACATCTATTACATTCTGATTTTCTTCCACGGTAATATCCTGCGGAAGAAACCCCACATAAGAAAAAACTAAAACGTCTCCGGCCGAAACGTTATTAATGGTGTAATTTCCATCAAAATCGGTAACCACTCCATTAGAAGTATTCTTTACAATAATATTTACACCCGGGAGTGGAAGTCCGGTATCAGCTTCATCTACCATTCCCGAAACAGAAAAGGTTTGTGCCTGCAAGGAAAAGGTTCCTATGCAAAACAAAATTAATACAAGTATTTTATTCATTTGTTGATGATTTAAATTCGGAAATCAATGTATTAAGAAAGCATTAACAGCAATAATAAATCACCCTTACAAATAGTATACAGGAAAAATTATACGGTGAATTTTAAGAAATATGCATACAAAACCCGCTAAAATCAATGAATACGCAGCCAATAATTATTTTAAGCTAAATATTGATTTTCTGTGGTTTACATAAAATGTTGTGGTAATGTTGAGGAAGAATGCGCTCATGTAAAGGCACTAAAACTTAAGGATGTATTCTACCAACCCCTGATCATGCTCTAAATCCATTTTCTTACGCAAACGATATCGTTTTATTTCTACACTTCTCACTGAAATATTAAGCAGTGGAGCGATCTCTTTTGAAGATAAATTGAGCCTTAAATAAGCACAAAGTTTAAGATCGTTAGAAGTTAGGTTAGGATGTTCTTTTTTTACCGATTGCAGGAAATCTTTGTCGGCATTATCAAAAGCTTCTTTAAATAGTTTCCAGTTATCTTTTTCGGCAATATTTTTATTAATAATAGAAATCACCTCCTGAATATCTTCCTTCTTATTGGCTTCTGCCAATTTGTTTTTAAGCTGGGTAAGAAATTCATTCTTTTTAATAATATTCATTGTAGAGGCCGCTAATTCCCGGTTTTTAGAAGCCACATCAGATTCCAGTTTTTGATTTTGAAGTGTAATAATCTCCTGTTGCGATTCTAATTGCCGTATTTCCAGCTTCTTTTTATTCTGTTCCAATAATCTTTCCCGCTGTTTTCTGTAATATCCCGTGTAAATTTTATGCAAGATAAAAATGAGCAATAAGAAAAGTAAAATATAAACTACAATTGCTACTGTTGTGGCGTACCAGGGTAAAGCAATAGTGAATGCGTAAGCAGCTATTTCACTTATACTGTTATTATATTTACCACGTACTTCAAATACATAATTTCCCGCCGGTAAATTTTCAAAAGTTGCGCTACCGTTGCGTTGCCAGGTGCTCCAACCCGTACTAAAGCCTTTAATTCTATAACTATAAACCGGTTTTGCAAGTTTGGAATAGGCCGGTATACTAAATTCAAAATTGATATTATTAACCGAGTTTGGTAATTCTAATTGATTAAGGTCTAGCTCGTGACTTTTAAACTCCTCCTCCAACGCAGCAGTAGAAACCTTATTTATATTCAGTTGCTCCATAGACGGCAAATCTAAAGGGGTAGAAAAAATAGTATAGCCTACATTAGAACCTACCAAATATTCACTTTCCCCAATGAGGGAAATATTTTCAAAACCCTTTGCAATACTTCTATATTCTAAGGGAATGGCTGCCGATTTTGCGCTTAACCTATCCTGAAAAGCATCGCGGGTAACATATAAAAGATTGTCTTCCCCAAATCCCCACCAGGTATTATCGGGTAAAACGTGGGAAATTCCGCTAATTCTTTGCTCCTGAATTAAATTATTTAATTCATTTTCAAGGCTGAAGGTGTCAGTTTTTGGTTCATATTTATAAATTTCATCTTCAGTAGAATAATAAATAGCGCCGTTAAACTGAAATACTTTAAGCCCCATACCGCCATCGTAGGATACGCTGTAATTTTCAAGGTCTAAAACTTCATTTACTTCAGCATTAATTTTCAATTTAAAAACTCCCTTATGATCGTGGCCCACCCAAAGAGTGGAATCGTTCTGTACTACTAAATTTCTCGAAGAAAGATCGAAATTTGCTAAATAAACGGGATCGTTTTCAACATTTCCTTCTTCCCAAAAACTAATTCCGTCGTAATGCCCCTGCAGCAGTCCGTTTTTAAATTCCCTTATTTCCCAGACCCCGGGGCCATCCGAAATATGGGTTGCACTGTTCCCTTCAATTGCAAAAATTCCGCTGTCATGCCCTGCGTAAAGTTTTCCTTTAATTTCATTAATACTCCATACCTGACCGCTAGTGCCGGGAATGAGTTCATAAGTATTAGAAGTTCCGATTTTAAGATACAAACCCTGATTAGTACCTAAATACAAATTATCCCCAAATTGATGACTGCAATAAACCGTGCCTACTTTTCCCGAAATATCGGTGAATAACCTAAACGGACTTTTGCGATTAATAAGCACCAGCCCATTATCCAGACCGCCCCAAATATTACCGGCTTTATCTTCCAAAATTGATAAAACCGTATTATTATTAATTACCGGTTGGAGCAATTGGTAGTTTTGTGAAGTTGCCAGGTTATAAACGTGCAAGCCATTACCAATACTTCCCAAAACAAGGGTTTGGTCTTCCAGCAATTTTGCGGTAAAAATACTTTCATTTAAAGGATAATCTTTAAACTGAAAAGGCTCCCAAATAGAAGCTTCAATAGTGAAAAGTCCGTCATCACGGGTAACGGCAAGCATTTTATTTTCTTCAAAAGGAAATAAGCCCACAATGGGTTTGTCTTTAATCTGAACATTAGAAATAACCTGTTCAATCCTCCCGTTGTCTATGGTGTAAAGTCCGTCTTCCGCAACCTGGTAGTAAAGTTTATTATTTACCTTAAATAAATTGGAGATAATATTACCGGCATTAATTGTATTAATTTCTTCGGTTTCCCGGTTATAGCTATACAGCCGACGTAAACTTTGAAAAATAATATATTCTTCCAGCGCTTCAATATGCCAGAATTGTTCGCCATCAAGAATTTTTTCGTCAGAAAGATTTTTTAGGCTGGTATAATTTAGTTCTCCTTTTTCGTCTGTGTCCCAATAACCAAAATCCATATAAGACCCTGTATAAATTCTTTTATCCTTAGCTAAAACAGAGCGAACCGCACTGGCATTTGGCACCTTGTGTAAATCCCAATGTTCACCGTTAAAAGAGAGTAAGCCAAGGTTATTGGCTATATAAATATGATTATTATCTGCCTGCGTCAACATCCAGTTTTGGTTGCCGGCATTGTAAATTCCGGGGTCAAAATTGGTAATTGGCGGCAGCTCCTGAGCAAACAGGCTAAAGCTAAAAAACAAAAAGAGAGCAAGTAAACGCATAGTTTAGCAAAAAACGGAAATTACTAAATAATATGGGGTCTAACTAAATTTAAAATATAGAGGAATTTAGTAATTTTCAAGTATGAATCAATTTCATCTTTTCAATAGGGCATTCTGCTTATTGGTTTTCCTAAGCTTACAACAGCACTTATGTTCCCAGGAGTTGCAATTTAAGAAAGATACTGAGGGAGTGCTGTTGCTTGAAGATAGTAAGCCACGATATTTTTACCAGGTAAAAACAAAAAGCCTGGACGGTAAATATGGAAGAGCTAATTATGTACATCCTTTATATAGCAATAATGGAAAAGTTCTTACGGAAGATTTTCCTCAAGATCATTTACATCATCACGGTATTTTTTGGTCCTGGCACCAGTTATATGCTGAAGGAAAACGCGTAGGCAATCCCTGGTTAAGTAAAGAGATTTATTGGGAAGCTGAAGTTATAGAAACCTTTGTAAACGAGAAAACCGCCACATTAAAATCTGAAATTAAATGGTTTGGCGCAACTGATAAAAAAGCTGTATTAAAAGAGCATCTTGAGCTGACTTACGAGCGATTTAACCAGGAAACCTATGCTCTGACTTTTAAAATAGAACTTACGGCTTTAAAAGATGGAGTTTCTATTGGAGGGTCTGAAGATGTAAAAGGCTACGGTGGGTTTTCACCCAGGTTAAAATTACCAGGAGATGTGGTTTTTGAATCTACAAACGGTATTGTCACCCCGCAAAACCTCCCGGTACAGGCCGGCACCTGGATTAACCTAAAAGGCAGCTTTAATAATTCAGGTAAAATTAGCGGAATTGTGATTATGGGTGAACCCGAAAAATTACCAAATTACCAGGGCTGGATTTTAAGAAGTGCCAACAGCATGCAAAATATGGCTTTTCCCGGGCGCGAACCAATAGCCATTAAAAACGGGGAAAAACTTGAATTTCGAAATCAAATTCTGGTGCATAAGAATTTAAGTATTTCTGAAATTGAAGATTACTATAAAAAATTCCAGGGAGGTAAATAAGATTCAAATTTTACCGTATAATTAAGAAAAGAATTATAACGGTACTAAGAAAATCGATCGCTTTTACTTTTAAAATTGTATTAAGCAGTTTATATTACCAACTTATCTAAAAGTTAAGTTATGAAAGAGCAGAAAGTGCTAAACTATATTGAAGAGGTAATAAAAAACGTACCCAATGATTGGTTGAAACTAACCACCCATAGATTAGATATTTATAATGAAAAATTGGCGAAAACTGAATTTCTGGAAAAGTTTGAATCTTTATTTGCTGCCAAAAATGCTGAAACCTCAGCACTTAAAGAATTACCCACTGCTTTCGATTATATTCGTTTAGGTCACCCCTTATCATCTGTTCTGGAATGGGGAATTGCTAAATTGAATAATCTAAAACCAGAAAATATTATCAGTTTTTCTTCCAGGACGATGCCTGTTTTAGCGGTTTTAAGAAAAAATCTATTCGACAATAAAAATACACAGATCGTTTATACCAATTCGTTACCGGATTTTTTTGATACTGAAGCGCTAAAAAATGTGTACGGATATAATTTTGAATTAAAACAGGTAAAAAACGCTGAAGAGATTTATGAATTTTACGGGAGCACTATATTTATTTCGCAAAAAGACGAAATTGGCAAAGTTGATCTGAACCCAAATATCGACTTTTGGCTTAATACTTATCCAAATACTGGAAGTATTTTACTGTTAAATGGCGAAGAAAATGAGTCGTACATTTCTGAAATACAACACGTAAGAAGAAGAGAAAGTATTGCTATGACCCCGGCAGATTCTTTTTCTGCTTTAAAGCAATTAGTAGGAAAACCTTCTTCTAAGCGCAACGACATTGAAAACAATAAAGCTAGTGTAATTACGTCAATTCAAAAGATTACGGGAACAAATTCAAATGCGTTACTTGCCTCCTGCGGACTCTCGATGCAATATGCAATTATGATGGGACTTATTGATGAGGCCCAGGAGAAACATTCTGGAAAAGCTATTAAAATTGTGGTTCCTCCAAATTGTTATGGTGGCACAAACGACCAGGCAAGACGGGTTGCTGCCAGTCTGGAAAATGTAGACATTGTAGATTTACCGGTAGACGGTGATAACGATATGGTACAAAGTACCGATTTGGTTTTGGAGCAGGTTGCCAAAGAAGATGCCGTTCCTTATATTATTGCTGAAATCCCTACCAACCCCCGGGTTGAAGTTCCTAACCTGGAAAAATTAAGAGAGGCTTTAAGCAAAAAACGTAAAACCGCCAGTGGCGAAACGGCTATAGATCCTGTATTTATTTTGGATCAAACCTTTTGTCCTAACGTACAATTTTTAGCCGAAGATGGAATATTATCTT
>NZ_CAXAVR010000084.1:0-12067 GCF_963972535.1 uncultured Salegentibacter sp. | reverse complement strand
TTTTGCTTTTCTACCTGGGCTTCCCGAATTCCTACTATTAAAATGGCCTTCGATTTAAATGAAGCCGAAATAGGAAACCTACTTATGGTAATGCCGGTGAGTTCTTTAATTGGGCTTCCGGTTTCTGGCTGGTTGGTTTCCCGTTTTGAAAGCAGGTATCCGTTAATCGTTTCTTTTGTTATACTTGCCGTCTCCCTTAGTATTATAGGAATAGCCGACAGCCTTTTGTTATTAATTATAGGAATATTTTGCTTTGCATTTTCTATGCGAATTTTTAATATCGCTATGAATACCCAGTCTTTAACCTTACAAAAAGCATTTCCTAAAAAAATTATTGGATCCTTTCACGGCCTTTGGAGTACCGGCGGTCTCCTGGGCGTAGCTTTTTCAACTTTGCTAATTAAATTTGATATTCCTATTTATCAGCATTTACCGGCGGTTGCTGGTTTTACTTTTATTTTAGCTTTTCTTGCTTTCTCATTTTTGCTGAAAAAGGATCGTTCTACCCAGGGGAATAAGCTTCGCTTTGGAAAACCTGATAAACCTACCATGTATCTTGGTTTTCTTGTTTTTCTTGCAGCAATTACCGAAGGCGGAATGTTCGACTGGAGCGGAGTTTATTTTAAAGAAGTGGTGAACGAAGATGTTTTTACACTGGGCTACTTAATATTTATGATTTTTATGGCCCTTTCCCGTTTCTTTTCAGATAGAATTGTGGAAAAAATAGGAATGGAAAAGAATTATATCATAAGTGCTTCCCTGGTATGTTTAGGGGTTTTACTAATGATTGTTTTCCCTTATTTCTGGCCTGCATTAATAGGTTTTTGCCTGGTAGGTATTGGAGTGGCCGCAATAATTCCCATGACTTTTCTTCTCGCCGGTTCCTCTAAAAAATATTCGCCGGGAATGGCTATTTCAATAATTACCACCTATGCCATAGTGGGAATGCTTTTAGGCCCACCACTGGTTGGTTATTTAGCGCATTTATTTAATTTGAAAGTATCTTTTATCCTTTTCTTTATTTCGGCTTTAATGCTTATTCCTATTTCGCAGCTGTTTTTTAAGCAGAAAGAAGAAAATATTCAGGAATAATTTCAATAAATGCCTAATCCTTATCTGCCGGGGTAATCATAATATGGGCGCGGTGCGTACCGGGATCCATTAACCAGGGCATTCCGGGAGTGTGAGGTTTATCTGGAAGTCCTGTTTCCTCGGTAGTAGCATAAGGCATATAAATCACATAACGCAGTTTTGCATCTTTAAGTTCCCCGGTCTCACGATTTAAATTTGCTTCTTTTCCAGAAAGAATATAGGTCATACTCGGGGCATCGGGCATTTTTAATTTTCCGCTTTCTACTTCCTGCTGGCGCACTGCACGAGTATCCATCATATCTTTACCTTCAGCTTTTAATTCCCTGCCGCGAGACATAAAAGGCTCAAGTTTTTTATTATAACAACTTACCGAAACTCCATTCATATTAGGATCGTCTGCAATACAAACCAGGTTATTGGTGCCTTCTTTTAATAAAACCGGTTTCCCCTCACGATCATAACCATACACAGTTACTGCATCCCTGTCTTCTTCCGGCGCAGCCATACTGGCCATTTTTATTTGAATTTCTTCAGATAAATATTCTTCCTGGGCTATTCCGTTAAAACTAAAAGCCAGAATCATTAAGCTATAAATTGCATTTTTCATTTTAAATTTATTTTATTTCATATTGTTTAAACTGCTACTTCCAGGATACATCATGCTGAACTTATTTCAGCATTCAGGATGAAAAGTATTTTAATTTAGCTTAGACCCTGAAACCATCCCGAAACTTCGGGACAGGGTGACGATTCAACCTAAGATGAGAATACTTTTTAAAAAGTCAAAAATTATAATTAATAATAATTTTTGGTAATCCTTTCAGCTAAAGTTACATATTTTAAGTGACTTCCTTTCTTAAAACCTCCAGAGGTGGTTTTCGTATTACGCTTAAACTATTGCTTAATCCAATAATCAATACCAGTAAGACAATTCCCGGGAATACTACTAAAAATGGAACAAGGGATGGGGTAAAAGGCGATTCAAAAACCAACCAGGCCAATAACTGACTGCTAATTAGAGAAAGTAATACGCCAGATAAACCGCCTAAGGTTCCCAGGTAAATGTATTCTAAAGCAGTAATATTTAGAATTTGGTTGCCTTTAGCCCCCAAAGTTCGTAATAACACACTTTCGCGAATTCGTTGATATTTACTGGTTCTTATTGCTCCTAAGAGCACAATAACTCCCGTTAAAATACTGAAAAATGCCATAAAATTAATGATCCAGGAAATTCTTCCCAGGAGCATTTCAATAACATTTAAAACCTGTCTAAGATCAATTATAGAAACATTTGGAAACTGTTTCACCAAATCCTGCTGTAATTTTGCCGATGCATCTTCCCCCGGAACTTTGGTGGTTAATACGTGAAATTGCGGCGCGTCTTCTAAAACACCTTTTGGGAAAACCAGGGAGAAATTCAGTTGCATTCTAGACCAGTCTACAGTTCTAATACTACCCACAACTGCATCTAATAAAACGCCCTGCACGTTAAAAACAAGCTCGTCTCCAACTTTAACTTTAGCATCTTCAGCAAAATTATCGCTTATAGAAACAGGAACGGGACTAATATCTCCTCCTTCTGCGGTCCATTCTCCGCTTTCAATAAATTCAGAAGCAATAATTGAATCGCGATAAGTTACTCTAAATTCGTGGTTTAAAACCCAGCCATTAATTTGGGAAGTAGTATCATTTCTTATCTCGTTAACCGATTTTCCTGCTATATTTTGTACACGCATAGTGACAATAGGAATATCGCTTAAAACCGGTAGATTATTTTCTTTTATTGTTTGTGCTACGGCTTCACGTTGTTCAGATTGTACATCTAAAAGAATCATATTGGGGCTATCGGCCTGAGATTCTATAGAAGCCTGAGCCAGTAGCAAATCTTTACTAAAATAAAGCGTACTAATAAGAAAAGTTCCTACACCAATGGCAAGTACCAGCGTTAAGGTTTGATTTTGTGGTCTAAAAAGATTCAGTAAGCTTTGCCGCGCTACAAAACCCCAGCTATGCGGAAAATATTTACGAATAGCCCGCATAAATAGATAGGCTATTCCAGCCAGGATTGAAAAAGTAACTAAAATTCCGCCTACAAATGAGAGTGAATATTTCCAATCTTCCAGTAGCCAAAGCGAAAACAAAAAGATGAATAAAAAGATTCCTAATGAAACTAAAATAATTGCCTTTCGGGATTTTTTAGAATCTTCTTTTATTACCCGTAGCGCCTGTAGAGGAGAAATATAAAGTGTTCCGATTAACGGGTAGAGGGCGAATAAAACCGACATCAAAATTCCTAATAAAATTCCCATTACAATTACCTGTAAGGAAAAAGAGATTTGAACATCTACCGGTAACAAGCCTTCTAAAAGCCAGGGAAATAATTGCTGAAGAATTAAACCGAGGGCAGTACCTAAAATACCGCCAATTAAGCCCATAAAAGCAACCTGGATAAGGTAAATTAAGAAAGTTTGTTTTTTGCTGGCTCCCAAACATTTTAAAACTGCAACGGCTCGTAATTTTTCTTTAATGTAAATTTGAATGGCGCTCGCAATACCAACACAACCAAGCAGCAGCGCGATAAACGCAACGAGATTAAGGAATTTTCCGAAATTTTCGTAGCGTCTTCCCAATCGGTCGCTGGTAGAGGTGTGGGTATCTATATCGGCTTCTTCAGCATCAAGGATAGGGTCTAGTGCTTCATCCAGCTTTTCCATATCGGTTTTAGGATCGGCTGTAAAATAGAATTCGTAATCTATACGGCTTCCGGTTTGTACAAGGCCAGATTCTTCAATAAACTTATATGGAATAAGTACCGGAGGCGCTACCGAACTAAAAATAGCCGTACTCCCGGGAACGCTATTGAGGGCCCCGGCAATTGGTAAAGTAACTTTCCCAATTTTAATGCTATCGCCGGGTTTTACCCCTAACTGAAGCATTACCGTTGCATCAACCAAAGCCGCAGCATTTTCCTGGTATGTTTCGGCAGCTTCTGCCGGCTGAGTTTCCAATTCGCCGTAAAACGGAAATCCACCTTCAATTCCTCTAACCTGCATTAATTTTGTGGCTTCGCTTTGCGGAAAAGCAGCCATCGAGGCAAATTTGATCTCCCGGGCTTCAGGCCCGCCCAGCGAATCCATAATTTGCATTACGCGTTCATTGGGTGCATCGTCGCTATCTATTTTAAAATCGGCGCCCATCAGCGCTTTAGATTGCAAGGAAATATTGTCTTTTAGATTTTCTCCAAAAGATTGAATGGAAACTACCGCGGCAATTCCCAGAACGATGGAAGCCATAAAAAGCGTCAACTTTTTACCGCTGGCTTTCCCGTCACGCCAGGCCATTTTAAAAAGCCAGTTAATACCGGGTTTAGAGGGTTTATTGTTGTTCATCTTTTATACTTGCGTTTCTTGATTTTCAACAATTTTTCCTCCTTTTAGTTTCAGAATATGCTGTGTTTTTGCTGCTAATTCAATATCATGAGTTACGATAATCAAAGTAGTACCTGCTTCTTTATTGAGATCGAAAAGCAATTCTTCTACTTTTTCGCCGGTTTCGGCATCGAGATTTCCGGTAGGTTCATCGGCAAATAAAACCGAAGGTCGCGTAGAAAAAGCACGCGCTAACGCCACTCGTTGCTGTTCTCCACCAGAAAGTTGGGAAGGATAATGATTTATACGGTCGCCTAATCCTACTTTTTCTAATAATTCTTTTCCTATTTTAGAAGCATCTTTATTCCCCTGAAGTTCTAATGGAACAGCCACATTTTCTAAGGCAGTAAGTGTGGGTAGCAACTGGAAATCCTGGAAAACAAATCCAATATGTTGATTGCGCAATAACGCTCTTTCATCTTCATCTAGCGTACTCAATTCGCTTCCGCATAAATCAATAGTTCCGGAATCTGGCCTGTCTAATCCCGCACAAAGTCCCAGTAGCGTGGTTTTTCCACTTCCAGAAGGGCCTACAATAGCAAAGGTTTTTTGTTCTTCTACTTCAAAATTAATATCCTGGAGAACTTTAAGTTTTTTAGAACCGCTGGAATAGCTTTTCTCCAGGTTGCGAACGTTTAATATCTTTGCCATCTTATTACTTGATTATTGTCTTTTTTGAATGCAGACAAAATAAGGAAATGATTTGATTATAAACCCCGTTGCTATGAGAAACTTGAAGTATTATTTTGCTGTTTTTTCAATATTTATAATGATTTCCTGCGGAGAAAATGCTGAAAAGAAATCGGAAGAAAAAAGCAAAGAAGAAACACAAACCGAAACTGAAGCGGAGGTAAGTGAAAAAAACGTGATTCTTTTCTTCGGAAATAGCCTTACAGCGGGAATGGGGTTAGAAACTTCTGAAGCTTTTCCGGCACTTATACAGAATAGATTGGATTCTTTGAATTATTATTATGAAGTAGTAAATGCAGGATTAAGCGGGGAAACAACTGCCAGTGGGAAAAATCGCATAAATTGGGTGTTAAATCAGGATGTAGATATTTTTGTATTGGAATTAGGAGCGAATGATGGTTTACGCGGAATCCCAATAGCTGAAACTCGTAGAAATCTTCAGGATATTATAGATACTGTAAAAGAGAAAAATCCCGATACTAAAATAGTTTTAGCCGGAATGCAAATTCCACCCAACATGGGAGAAGAATATACCACCGATTTTAGAAATATTTTTCCTGAACTTGCCGAAGAAAATAATGTGCAACTCATTCCTTTCCTTCTTGAAGGCGTAGCGGGAGATCCCGAATTAAATCAACAAGACGGCATTCATCCCACCGCCGAAGGTTACAAAATTGTAGCTGATAATGTTTGGGATGTTTTGGAAGATGTGGTAGAGAAAGAATAATTTATTCTGAAGGTTTTTCTAATGTTTTTTAGTCTTCTTCCGCCAGGGTAGTTTCTCACTCTTAGAAACTACAGCAAGACTTAAAGAGACCAATACAGAAATCGCTGCTGTAGTACCCAAAGCGCCACCATAACCTTTAAAAAAGGGACTCGCATTTAGGTAGATAATAGAAAAGATAAATCCTGAAAAACCTACCAATAAATAGCTGGGAAGTATTTTTGAAGAAACCATTCCAATAAAAGTAGCGCCAATAAAAACTATAGGGATGTTTTTGGTTAAGTATGGATTAAAAATATCAGGAAAAGAATAGAAAAATAAACCCACCAAAAGCGAGAGGCTTGCTGAAGCCCGAACAGCACCCTGCCTGTACTTGTTATTAACTATATAAGTTAGGATGGCAGAAATAATACCGGTGAGAAAAAGAATGCTTATTTCCATTAAAACAGGGTATATAAAATGGCTGAAGTGATGGCAATACTACCAAAAGCGATAGTTCCCAGTTTGCCGCCAAATCCGTTAAAAATATTTTTAGAAAGAATAAGAATGCTACCTGCGATAATACCCGCCAGTAAAATAAATTTTAAATTGGGCGCTACACTGGCCGAAGTCATTCCCACAAAAGCACCGCAGTAAATGGCGGGTGGCGCTTCTTTTAAAAGATTTGATTTTCTGTTTATTGAAGGCACAAAAGAAGCCAGGGTTCCTATAAATCCGGCGGCAAGTACCGGTCCAAATTTAAGTTCAATATTTATAAAAAATGTGCTTAGGGCACCGGTCACCGCAAAAAGAATAAGATAAAGATCTTTTATAAAATACCTTTCTTCTTGCCGTGGCGCTTTAAAATATGCAAGACTTATTAATACCGAAATTATCCCCAAAAATAAAAGTACGAGGGGAGCATTCATCTTATCAAAAAATATAGCGAACAAAAATGCAAACTGCATCATGATTAGAATAAAGAAAGATAATCTTCTGAATATTTTCGTCATACTTCAGGCTTGGTACTTTTAAGTCGGCAAAACTACTAAAACTATAAAGTTTAGGATGTTAGATTTTAATAATAAAAGGGCTTTTATTTTGACTTTTTCAGAATAATCGAGCTGAAAAATTCTTTTCAAAATTTAACGAAGCAGAATAATTTTGAGTTTAAATATTTTATAATTTTGGAAAATATCCTATAAAAAGGAAATAATCCAAAAATGAAGAAGAAGTCTATTTTACACCTGGATCTCGATGCATTTTTTGTTTCGGTAGAACGTAAACAAAATTCTGAATTGAATGGTAAACCGCTTATCGTAGGTGGTATGGGAGATCGTGGGGTAGTGGCGGCCTGTAGTTATGAGACGAGAAAATTTGGAGTACACTCGGGGATGGCAATGAAAGTAGCCCGGCAGCTTTGTCCGCAGGCCACCATAATTAAAGGTAATGCCAGTACTTATACCAAACATTCACACGTGGTGACCGAAATCATCAAAAGCCAGGTGCCCAGTTTTGAAAAAGCCAGTGTAGATGAGTTTTATGCCGATTTGAGTGGAATGGATAAATTTTTCGGAATTAATCAATTTGCGAGTGAGTTGAGGCAGACAATTATAAAAGAAAGTGGCTTGCCAATTTCTTTCGGACTTTCACAAAATAAGGTGGTTTCCAAGATCGCTACGGGAGAAGCCAAACCTAATGCCGAAATTGTAATTCCGCATGGAAATGAGAAAATCTTTCTTGCTCCATTAAGTGTAAATAAAATCCCTATGGTGGGAAATAAAACCTTTCAAAAATTGCTGAATTTAGGTGTTAGGGAGATAAAAACCATACAGGAAATGCCGGTGGAAATGTTGGAAAGCGTTTTAGGGAAAGCCGGTCGAACTATTTGGAAACGTGCTAACGGACTGGACGATACACCAATTATTCCATATCACGAAAGAAAATCTATTTCTACCGAGCGTACTTTTGGCCGCGATACCATAGATATGGTGCGCCTACACGCCACTTTGGTAGCTATGACCGAGAGCCTGGCGTACCAGTTGCGGCGAGGCAATAAATTAACCAGCGTGGTAAGTGTGAAGATTAGATATTCCGATTACCAAACGCATTCCAAACAAGTGAAAATCTCATATACCAGCGCCGATCATATTCTAATTCCTAAGGTTGAAATCCTCTTTAAGCAACTCTATTCCCGCCGGTTGTTGATTCGGTTAATCGGGGTAAAGTTCAGCGGACTTGTAGGTGGAAATTACCAGATTAACCTGTTTGATGACTCTGAAGAAATGCTGAATTTATATAATTCTATAGATAAAATTAAAGAGCGTTTTGGAGAACATAGCGTGATGCGTGCGGTGACAATGGGCACAAAAACCATTGGCCGAATGGGAAATCCGTTTAACGGCGAACCGCCAATTGTGTTGGCGCACAGAAAACAATAATGATCTATTTAAACTGTCATACCTGGTATTCATTGCGCTACGGAACTTTTTCGGTAGAAAAACTCTGTGAGCTCGCCCGGGAATTTAAAGTGGAATCTCTAGCGATTACTGATATTAATAATACTTCGGCTTGTTTAAATTTTATAAAAATCGCTTCGGAATATGATGTAAAACCAATAGTAGGAATCGATTTTAGAAATGGAGTCGACCAACAATATATAGGACTTGCGAAAAATAATGAAGGTTTCAGGCAGTTAAACGAGCATTTATCGCAGCAACTTCATCTAAAAAAAGATTTTAAACCTGAAGCTCCAGAATTACCGGATTGTATTATAATTTATCCTTTTGAAAAAGTATTAGCGAACAAAAAGACGAATTTCAGGAACAATGAATTCATTGGAGTTTCAGTAGAAAGTCTTCGGAAGCTTAAATTCTCAAAATACCTTGAATTTAAAGATAAGCTGGTATTGCAACAAAGTGTGAGTTTTAGGAATAAGCGCGATTATAATGCACACCGATTGTTGCGGGCCATAGACAATAATATTTTACTTAGCCAGCTTCCTGAAAGCGAGCAAGGTTCTTTTTCTCACCAGATGATAGCTTCAGAAATTATCACTTCAGAATTTGAAGATTTCTCCTATATTTTAGAGAACACACAGGAATTGGTAAATGCCTGCCGGGTAGATTTCAAATTCGGAAAAACCCAAAATCGAAATTTATTGGTCTCAGGTGACAGCCCTGAAGCTGATGTTGCCCGTTTAAGAAAATTATGTGATGATAATCTGCCAAAACGTTATCCAAAGTTAGAAACAGAAGTTTTGGAGCGAGTAGAAAAAGAGCTGAATGCCATCATAAAACTCGGTTTTGTCTCTTATTTTTTGATCAATTATGATATTGTAAGTTATGCCCGGTCGCAGAATTTTCCGTTTATCGGCCGGGGAAGTGGCGCCAATTCTATTATTGCTTATATTATTGGAATTACCAATGTAGATCCCGTAGAGCTGGATTTATATTTTGAACGCTTTATTAATGAAAGCCGAAGTTCTCCACCCGATTTTGATATCGATTTCTCCTGGAAAGATCGCAATGAAGTAACTGATTTTATTTTCGATAAATACGAATTTACCGCCCTAATGGGAACTTATGTAACCTTTAAACGTCGGGCTGTTGCCAGGGAACTGGGAAAGGTTTTTGGTTTGCCTAAAGAAAACATCGATAAACTTTCAGCAGGATTTTTTAGTGTAAATGAGCTGGATCAATTGGAGAAATTGGTGTTACGTTATAGTGCTTTAATTGAAGGTTTTCCCAATTATTTGAGCGTGCATTCCGGTGGAATTTTAATTCTGAATGACAGCGTTTATAATTATGCCGCCACTTTTTTACCGCCGAAAGGTTTCGAAACGATCCAGATAGATATGAATATTGCGGAAGAAGTGGGGATTCATAAATTCGATATTCTTGCCCAACGCGGACTCTCGAAGATCACCGATGCGATTGAAATTATAAGGGAAAATCAGCCCGATGCTGAAATTGAGGATATTGAAAATATTGCTGTTTTTAAGGAAGATCCACAAATTAATGAGTTGCTGAAAACCGGCGATTGTATGGGTGTTTTTTATGTAGAATCTCCCGCAATGCGTGGCCTGCTCACCAAACTACAAACCGATAATTATTTGAATTTAGTGGCTGCTAGTTCTATAATTAGACCTGGGATTTCCAGTGGAGGGATGAAAGAAGAATATATAAAACGGCATCGCGATCCCGCCAGAAGAAAGCAGGGCCATCCTGTAATGCTCGAAATTATGGAAGATACTTACGGGATTATGGTCTACCAGGAAGATGTGATGAAAGTAGCTCATAAATTCGCCGGACTCAGTTTTGAAGATGCCGATGTACTGCGGCGGGGAATGAGTGGTAAAAAAACCTCTAAAGGCCAGATGGAAAGAATTGAAGCTAAATTCAGGGAAAACTGTAAACAAAAAGGCTATAATAAAAAGATCATTGATGAGGTGTGGGAACAAATTTCCTCTTTCGCCGGGTATGCATTTCCAAAGGGACATTCGGCTTCTTATGCGGTAGAAAGTTACCAAAGTTTGTATTTAAAGAAATATTTTCCGCTGGAATTTATGGTAGCTGCGCTTAATAACGGCGGTGGATTTTATGATGTAGAAACTTATATCCAGGAAATTAGAAAATGCGGCGGGAGAGTGCATCCGCCCTGCATAAATAGGAGTGATCACCCCAATAGTATTTTTGGAAAAGATATCTACTTGGGATTGGGCTATATCAAAGAATTGGAAACTAAAACCGTACAGCAAATCCTGGAAAATCGACAGTTTTTTGGTGTTTTTAAGTCCTTTGATGATTTTATAGATCGGGTTTCTATTTCAATAGAGCAGTTAAGTATTCTACTGAAAATTGATGCTTTTAGATTCACACAAACAGATAAACATCATTTACTATGGAAAGCTCACTTTAAACTGAACGCATCCAAACCGGTAGCTACACAGGAAAAATTATTTAATACCGCTCACCGGGATTTTGAACTTCCGCAGTTTCAATATTCAGCATTAATAGAAGCTTTTGACCAGATGGAATTGCTGGGATTTCCGCTTTGTTCTCATTTTAAATTGCTTAAAAATCCCATTGAAAAATCAGTAAGAGCAAAAGATCTAAAACAGTATGTGGGAAAGGAAATATTGATCTATGGCGCCCTGATCACCGCAAAAAAAACTGGAACTTCTAACGGGAAATATATGTATTTCGGGACTTTTTTTGACGCTGAGGGCGATGTTTTCGATACAGTTCAATTCCCTGCTACCGCTGAGAAATATCCGTTACGCAGCAAAGGAATTTATAAATGCTACGGCAGGGTAAATAATGAGTTGGATTATATTTCTATTAGCATACAATGGCTGCAACGCCAGGAAACGCTAACCGATCCCAGGTTGGTTGGATATCAGTTTTCTTAGAGATTAACCTAAACAACATCCTGACTTGTTTCAGGATATAAGGAGTTAAGCCACATAATTTTATACTATTTCATATTTTAATTTTACTTATCTTTGACGTTAGTAACGGAAATCGGGATTACATGTGATAAAATCATTTGCTGACAAAGAAGCTGCAAAAATTTGGAATGGAATTCAATCCAAAAAGCTTCCTGCTAATATTCAAAACGTAGCTCGAAGAAAATTAAGAATGATAAATAATGCTCAAAATATAAATGACTTAAGAATTCCTCCCGCTAATCATTTGGAGAAGTTGAGCGGAAATTTAGAAGGCTTTCATAGCATTAGAATCAATAAACAATGGAGAATAATTTTTAAATGGGAGAATGATAATGCTCTTGAAATTCAAATTGTTGATTACCATTAGATTTAAATTAAATTGAAAAATGAAAAAGTTAGATAATATACATCCTGGAGAAATTTTAAAAGAAGAATTTTTAGATGCAATGGAAATCAGTGCTTACCGACTTTCTAAAGAAACATTTATTCCGCAGACAAGAATAAGTGAAATCATAAAAAAGAAAAGAAGGATAACTGCTGACACAGCTCTTCGACTTTCTAAATATTTTGGAACAACTGCTAAGTTTTGGTTGGGATTACAAGATGATTATGATTTAGAAGAGGAAAAATTTCTTAAAGGAAAAGAATTTAATAGCATTAAACCGGTAAAAAATAACGCGGCATAACCAGTTATTAAAATAA